>CAZOHR010000374.1:0-3755 GCA_964579045.1 uncultured Bacteroidales bacterium
GCCCCAACTAATAAATCACCGTAACAATCCCCTTTAATGCCTCTGTGCCATCGTTTAGAGTTAGGAGATAGATATATGGTCCTGCTGGAACAAACTGATCATTGTACTTACCGTTCCATTTTTCGTTGGGGAGACCAGAGTAAACTATCTGTCCCCATCTGTTGTAAACATAAAGGTATGAATTAAGATATATTTCTAGATTCTCGATTATCCATATATCATTTATTCCATCACCATTGGGGCTAAACGCATTTGGAATACTCAAACATTCGAGCTCGATGTCGGTTAAATTAACAGCGTTAATTGTAAAACTACATTCATTTGCATCTACAACTGAAATGTCATAAACACCTTCTCTAAGTCCACTAACAAAAGGAATATCAACTTGTTTATTGTCCCATTTGTAAATATAAGGTTCTGTTCCACCTGTTGTAAAGACTTCAATTAATCCATCTATATTACCAATACAGGTTGGATTATGCGAAATGTATGTTGCAAAAAGAGGAGCTGGTTCATAAATGTACAAGACTTCTTGCGCACTACAGTTTTTCGAATCCTTAACCAATAGAGTGTATTCAGTTTCGGTAAGATTAAAATGTTCTTCACCTTCGAGATTTATTTCACCCGACAAAAGTGTAAAATAATAGGGTTCGGTGCCTCCTTCGGCCATAATCTTAACATCTGCATCGGTGTATCCAAAACAACTTCTGTCGGTAAGCTCATAAACAACTTCCAATTCATTAGGTTGCGAAATTGACTGTAGTTTAGATGCCGTACATCCATTTACATCTGTTACAATAACAGTATAAGTACCTGCTGGTAATATTGCTGGAGATTGAGCCATAATTCCATTAATCTTATATGTTAATGGTAACTGTTGACTAGTTGAACTGAATATTAGTTTTCCATTACCTCCAAAACAATCTGCTTGCACTGACGAAACACTAATGTCGGGACTGATTGTAATAGTGTGGGAGTAAGGCTCAGAACACATTCCACCATTAACATTAAAGTTATATGTTGTTGTATGTGTATTATTTAAGGCAGGCGACCAAACACCAGTAATTCCATTTAACGAGGTTGTTGGTAATGCAGGTATTACTGCGCCCTTACAATAAACCGATGGAATGTTAAATACAGGAGTATCGGTATTCTCAATTACATTCAAAAGACTGTTGAGAACAACCTCCGACGGACAAGCACTAAGTCCACCTGTAATGGTTACAGTATAAATACCGGGTAGTGTCACATTAATTGTCGCTTGAGTTGATGAAAAGCCATTTGGCCCTGACCAATGAAAACCAGTACCACCAGATGCAGTAATTGTAGCAGTTTCTCCTTCGCAGATAGTATTTTGAGTAGGGTTCACTTTCGCCAAGCTAACTCCAGATTGAGCACTTATTGTGTAATCACAAATAGCTCCATAGTTTCCATCAGTCATTAAATAATATGTTTGCCCAACAGTTAAATTTGGAATAACAATATTGTGTAAACCTTCTTCCAATCCTGGATCTATATATGAACTGCTGCTTACCAGTGAATTGAGATTGCAATTACTGCCTTTATATACTGCAAACTGAATTCCACTAGGGTCGGAAAAACCACCACTACAGTTTGACACATCAATATTTAGGACAACTGTGCTCGCTGCAGCCACAAAGGTGATAAATGAGTTGTTGTCCAGAGCAGCTAAACCAGGAAAAAGAGCGCCTTCGTCCTGAATCTGATCATAAACTCTCTCAACATTGTAGAAATTACTTGTCGCACCCTGATAACCATCAAGATTGCAAATATTTGGTGCCGACATGCAAAACTGCGACGCTATATTTGGCTCTTCTGTTGTGCAACTAATATGAGCTACCCACCCAGGTTTTGTAATAACCTCGTCGGAAACAAACTTAAAACACAGACATTCACCACTAGATATTATCACAGGAACTTGATTTGTTGTAGTTTGCAAACCAGAGAATTCAAACATTGGATTTGCAGATGTATTTGGGCCATCCCATACACGTAAAATGTCGTACATTACCTGATAGCGACCAAATTCTCCATTATCTTCGGTATCAAAATTAAAGAATTCCACTCTTAAGTGACTTCCATTATTTGAACAAAACTTAGAAATGCCACTTTCGCTATTTGAATAGTCCGATGTACCTCCGCTATCGTAAAATAAAGCATTACATGTGCTTATAGTGCCAGATGTTTCACCTAAACTGTAAGGATTACAAACAGATACAGTGAATTCCACAACATTTGAATATGTGGTTTCGTCAATGAGGGTACAAGTTGCCGCTAATCTAAAAAATGTAGTTGCATTTGTAGTATAATCAGCGTATGCAGGGTTAGATTCTCCAGTAATATTAGACCATCCACTTGTTCCATTAGATGATTTCTGCCAACGATATTCCAGACCTGTTTGAGCTGGTGAATAACCTGTTGCTTTTAGGATGATTTCGGTGTTCATTCCGGCACAACCATCAGATAACGAAGCCCTAATAATACCGGGTGATGGTGGTAAATTGCAGTTAGCCTCAGTTTCGGACTGTGATAGCATACAATTGTTAATTCCCATGACAGTAATCAGGAATAATGCAAATGCTATTTTTGTCGAAACCAGTTTCATCTTAAATTCTTCATTAAAACCTAGTCACTATTATAATGTAACAATACTAGACAAAAAAACGATTGTTTTAGTATTTAAGTTGCATTGTATGCCCCAAATTTAATGCTATTTTTATTATAAATGTGTGTTCAGGGATTTTTTATCTATTTTTGCAAAAAAAACATAATGCATTTTACGGACAAAACAATATGTGCAATATCTTCTCCCGCTGGAGTAGGAGCGATTTCGACTATTCGATTAAGTGGAAATAATGCCATAGGAATTGTAGAGAAAATAATTCTCAACTCAGAGAAGTATAAAAGTGCAGATGCCGGGAAAATGGTCTTTTGTAAATTAGTAAAGCAGGATAACTCAATTCTGGACGAAGTCCTTGTCTCTAAGTTTATTGCACCACATTCTTTTACGGGCGAAGATATGGTAGAAATCTACTGCCATGGTTCACAGTATATTCAGAAAGAATTAATAAATCTGTTGATTGAAAATGGAGCATCAATTGCTTTACCAGGAGAATTTACCAAAATAGCATTCTTTAACGGTAAAATGGATTTGTCTCAATCAGAGGCAGTTGCAGATATTATCTCAAGTGATAGTTCAGAATCGCACAGAATAGCAATTCGTCAGATGAAGGGAAGTGTTTCATCAGAAATAAAAATATTAAAAAAAAAAATGATCGATCTTACTGCTTTGATGGAGTTAGAATTGGACTTTGGTGAAGAAGATGTTGAATTTGCTGACCGCAGTAGTATTTTGGCTTTGATTTTTGAAATGCAAAATAGAATAAAGTCATTAATTTCTTCTTTCCGATATGGAAATGCAATAAAATCTGGAGTTCCTGTAGTGATTGCAGGAGAACCAAATACTGGGAAATCAACCTTATTAAATGCGCTGCTTAACGAAGAAAGAGCAATTGTTTCGGCAATTCCTGGAACAACACGCGATACAATTGAAGAAGAATTGATTCTTGATGGCATTAAATTTCGAATAATTGACACTGCAGGAATTAGAAATTCATCCGACGAAATTGAAGAAATTGGAATTAAACGCAGTTATGAGAAGATAGATAAAGCTCAACTTATACTTTTAATAATAGAAGCTAATCAGCCTGTTTCAGAATCAGTTAACATAATAA
>CAZOHR010000375.1:0-3747 GCA_964579045.1 uncultured Bacteroidales bacterium
TACCCCAAAACTCCCCTAACAATAAAATACACAAATATCCAAGGGATGGTGAAGATATAACTGTCGAGTCGGTCGAGGAGGCCGCCATGGCCTGGTAGGAACTCGCCTGAGTCTTTTATGTTTATGCTTCTTTTAAATAGTGATTCAATTAGGTCGCCAATGGTTCCGAAAACTATTACAATGGCCGAAATTATTATCCAGTCGGTTTGACTGATGACTGGAATTAAGTTATTGATAAAAATACCAGCTAAAATCGTAAACAATGCACCGCCAATTGTGCCTTCCCAAGATTTCTTTGGAGAAACTCTAACGAACATTTTGTGTTTTCCCAAAGGCACTCCTGTTGCATAGGCCATACTATCGAAAATCCAAATTAAAACAAGAACTCCTACAAGCAAGGTGGGCTGAAATAAACCTCCGTTCATTTGATAATAAAATTCGTCGCCTACAACAAGTTTAAGCGAGAGAATCAGAGGCATAGTAATGTAAAACAAGGACATAATCGCAAAGGAAATATTGCGAAGCGGGTTTTTCTTGTCCTGAAAAAGTTCCTCGATAAAAATAAAAAGAGCAGGAACCAGTATAAGCCAGTAAAGTGAATTGTCAAGATCGAAATAGTAACCTGCAAAAGCAAGAATTATTGCAAAACAACCAGTGATAATTGTTGAGAATACTGAAGGTTTAGAATCATCTGATTTTACAATCCTGAGAAATTCGATACTTAGCCAGATGTTTGAAATAAGCAGAAAAGCTAGAAATGTCCAGTGATTAACTAAAATCAATGTTAGTGTGACAGCGACAAACAGCGCACCAGTAATAGCTCTTTTAACAAAATTATTCAATGTTGTCTTGTTTTTCGAAATCTTCAACAATTTCCATTGCCTTCTCATAAAACTCAGACTCAACATTCACATATATCTCACCAATATGATATGACGAATCCATTTTATTTATAACTACCGCAATCAGTCCCTCATTTTCTAAAACCTGTTTAAGTATTTCTGCCCTGTAAGCATCTGTGGTTGAATATACAGTTTGCCATTCCATAAAAAAGATTATTAAGAAATAGTTTCAGTGTTGTTTTCTTGCTCCTTGATTTTCAATAACTTAAGCTCATTAACTTCTCTCTCCTCTTCAGCTTTTCGGAGTGTTTCCATTTCGCCTTTACGTTTACCAAATATTTTCTCGAGATCTTCGCCAAATATTACTTCTTTTTCGAGAAGCGTTTCGGCTAGTTGTGAAAGTCCGCTTACATTGTCTTGAAGGACTTTGATTGCACGTCCATATTGTTCTTCGATCATTGCTTTAACCTCGTTGTCGAGAAGTTCTGCGGTTCTTTCGCTATATGGTTTTGTAAATCCATATTCATTTTGCCCAGATGAGTCATAATAAGACAAGTTTCCAATCTTATCACTCATTCCGAAAAATCCTACCATTGCAAAAGCTTGTTTGGTGACTCTTTCGAGATCGTTTAATGCTCCGGTAGAAACTTTGCCAAAGGTGAGTTCTTCGCTTGCACGTCCGCCGAGGGCAGAGCACATTTCGTCGAGTAATTGTTCTTTAGTTGTTATAGATCTTTCTTCTGGCAAATACCAAGCTGCGCCAAGAGCACGTCCACGTGGGATTATCGTAACTTTAAGCAGAGGATTTGCATGTTCGAGTAACCAACTAACTGTTGCGTGTCCGGCTTCATGATATGCTATAGTTTTTTTCTCATCAAGAGAAATAATTTTGCTTTTACGTTCTAGTCCACCAATAATTCTATCAACAGCATCGAGGAAATCTTGTTTTTCGATGTGCTTTTTGTCGCTACGTGCAGCAATAAGTGCTGCTTCGTTACAAACATTTGCAATATCGGCACCACTGAAACCAGGCGTTTGTTTAGCCATAAAACTAACTTCCACATCAGGAGCCATCTTAAGCGGGCGTGTATGAACTTTAAAAATAGCTTCACGCTCAACAATATCAGGAAGTTCGAGATGGATCTGTCTATCGAAACGTCCGGCTCTCATCAGTGCTTTGTCGAGAATGTCGGCACGGTTTGTAGCAGCAAGAATAATTACACCTCCATTGGTATCAAAACCATCCATTTCGGTAAGAAGCTGATTTAGGGTATTTTCTCTTTCATCGTTCGATCCGAAATTTGGATTTTTTCCTCTAGCACGACCTATAGCATCAATTTCATCAATGAATATAATACAAGGAGCTTTCGACTTTGCTTGTTTAAACAAGTCGCGAACTCTTGATGCACCCACACCGACGAACATTTCGACGAAATCGCTACCACTTAATGAGAAGAAAGGAACATTCGCTTCACCAGCTACGGCTTTTGCGAGTAATGTTTTACCTGTACCTGGAGGACCTACAAGTAACGCACCTTTAGGTATTTTACCTCCGAGTTTTGTGTATTTATCTGAGTTTTTGAGGAAGTCAACAATTTCCATAATTTCGACTTTAGCCTCTTCCAAACCGGCAACATCATTAAAATTAACTTGTACACGACGTTCTTTATCAAATACCTGTGCTTTTGATTTTCCGATATTAAAAATCTGATTTCCACCAGCACCCCCACCACTCATTCTACGGAATATGAAATACCATAGTGCTACTAATAATGCGATTGGAATTAGCCATCCAAGAATTTCACCTGTGTAGTTAAATTGCGTATCGTATTGTGCTTTGAGTCTTTTTGCTGGATCAATATCAGCCTGAGCAGCTTCTAATTGGTCTTCAAATCCTTTTGTGTCGCCAATTTCGAACGTAAAATGAGGTCCCGAATTTCCGCCAAGACCAAATGGACCCGACTTTGCAGCATCTTTGTATTTGTCCTTCGAAAGTTTATCCTTTTTGATGAAAATATCAACACGTTCCTTATTTACGATGACTATTTTCTCTATATCACCTGATTTAAGTAATTCTTTTTCAAACTTATCTCTAGTTATTTCTTTTGTTTTTGTGCCAAAATCCATAAACGAGAAAATGAGAAAAATCCCAAACATCACAACATATATCCAGATTCTGTTCTTTGAATTCGGTGGAGTACCTCCTGGCATATTAGGTTTTTGATTTTTATTTTCTCCAAATCCTTTTTTTTCTTCCATCTTTTTGTATCTAAATCTGATAATTAACTTAATATTTGATGAATTGTTTTACTAGCAGTGTTAAATTTTTGTTATAAAAGGTTCTGCATCTGCCCATAGTTGCTCAAGTCTATAAAAACTACGAGCTTGTGGCTGGAAAACATGAACCACAACGTTTACGTAATCAAGCAATATCCATTCGCTATTTTCGAATCCTTCTTTTTTCCAAGGTCTGTCTTTTAATTTTGCCCTTACATTAAATTCTACATATTGAGCAATTGTGTTAACATGAGTATTAGAATTTCCAGTGCAGATAACAAAATATTGTGTGATTGCATTTTCAATTTTTCCTAGATTCAGAATTAAAATGTCCTCTGCTTTTTTCTCAAGCATAGATTCATTTATCGCCAATAATAAATCCTGAGTCTCTGAGCTTATCTTTCTTTTTGCCATAAAAATAATTTTTTGCAAAGATATAAAAAAAGCAGTACTTAAAACCTCTCGAACCGTATGGTTAATTTTTTTTTATTATCTTGGCGCACATTATGGACAGCAACGTATTATTGGAATTAGTAAGTGTGAAAATGCCTTACGGAAAGTATGCCGGAAAATTTATTTGTGATTTGCCAGAACATTATCTTGTATGGTATCATTCTAAAGGATTACC
>CAZOHR010000376.1:0-3738 GCA_964579045.1 uncultured Bacteroidales bacterium
CCGCTTTTTAGGTAGTCGGTGGTTTTAGTGTAATCGCTTCGCTTATTTGGACGCTGCTATCTATTATGAGAAAATCAGCAGAATCTCATACTTACGACAATCATACTACCAACTATCAACTACCGCTACCAACTACCCCTACCAACTTTCAACTTCTCCTACCAACTTCCTTCACCGACTATTTGCACTTATTAACCGAAAACAATTTATTAATATTTAGTAATAATTTTACTTTCGCAGCCAAACAGAATGATATATTTGTAAAATTTTTAAATCGAATGAAGAAATTACTGATTACAGCAATAATAAGTATAGTAGCATTAGGGAGTTTTGCTCAGAAATATACGATTAGCGGCTATATTAAGGACAAGTCAACTGGCGAAGAGCTAATTGGAGCCAATATAATAATCACAGAGAACAAAACTGGAACCACAACAAATTCGTATGGTTTTTACACCTTATCAATCCCTACTGGCACCTATAATGTCAGTTATTCATTTATCGGTTATACCGAAACAACTAAAGTAATAAATCTTAAGTCAAATCAGACTATAAATATCGAGCTCGAAAGTTCGGCTTATATGACAGAAGAGGTTGTGGTAAGTAGTGAAAAGAAGAGCAATATTCAGGACAGTAAAATGAGTGTTATGAAATTGCCTGTGGAAGCGATAAAAACATTGCCAGCATTTATGGGTGAAGTTGATATCTTAAAAACCATACAGCTTTTGCCAGGAGTTCAAGCATCTGGCGAAGGGAATTCTGGATTTTATGTTCGTGGTGGCGGTCCTGACCAAAATCTTATTTTACTTGACGAAGCGACAATATACAATGCAGCTCATCTTTTTGGATTCTTCTCTGTATTTAACGCAGATGCGATAAAAGACATGGAGCTTTTCAAAGGGGGTATGCCAGCAGAATATGGCGGAAGGATAAGTTCAGTTCTCGATATTAGTATGAACAATGGAAACATGAAAGAATATCATGTTCAAGGAGGAATTGGCACAATTGCATCGAGACTAACAGTTGAGGGGCCAATTGTAAAAGACAAATGTTCTTTCTTAGTGTCGGCAAGGCGAACTTATATCGATGTGCTGGTAAAACCATTTATTAAAAAAACATCTCCATTTAAAGGTTCTGGATATCATTTTTATGATTTAAATGCAAAGCTAAATTACAGATTTTCGGACAAGGACAGATTGTTTTTAAGTGGATATTATGGTGAAGATGTTTTTGATTTTAAAAGCGTTGAAGCTGGTTTTGGCATGAGCATCCCTTGGGGTAATGGAATGGCATCACTGAGATGGAATCATCTTTTTAGTGACAAATTCTTCTCAAACACAACTCTTGTTGCATCTGATTATAAATTCAGAACCGAAGTAAAACTTGAAGATCCCGAAGATCCAGATGGAGGATTTCAGTTTATTCAAAATTCAGGCATTCGTGATTATTACATAAAACAAGATTTTACATGGATTCCTAATCCTAAGCACACTGTTAAATTTGGAGCGAATTACATCTATCACATCTTCACGCCAAACTCAGTAAGTGCAAAGTTTGGGGATATTGTGTATGACGACTCCGACAACCGCAAACAATTTGCTCATGAAGGTGCTATTTATCTTGGTGATGATTTTAAGATTAACGATAAGTTAACGATCTATGCAGGAGTTCGCGGATCGGCATTTATGCAAGTAGGTGAATTTACAAGATATGTAAAGGACGAATTGCTTATTCAGAATATTGATACAATTGTTTATGAGAAAGGTGAGAAAGTTGCTTTTTATAAATCTTTTGAGCCACGCGCATCGCTAAAAATAAGTTTAAACCACAATTCCTCAATCAAAGCTTCGTTTATGCAAAACAAGCAATATGTTCATCTTGCATCCCTCTCTGCATCGACTTTGCCAACAGATCTATGGGTTCCTTGCAGCGACATTGTAAAGCCTCAGGGTGGACGACAATATGCCGTTGGATATTTCAGAAATTTCAACAACGATCATTTTGAAACATCCGTGGAATTATATTATAAAGATTTGTTTAATCTGATTGAATATGCAGATGGTGCTCTCCCTGGTGATGATGTTGGAGATAACGCCGACAATTATTTTATTTTTGGTGATGGCTATTCGTATGGCTTGGAATTGTTTATCAAAAAATCTACAGGACAGTTTACAGGATGGATTGGCTATACTTGGTCTAAAACCGACAGATTTTTTGAAGCAATCGACAATGGTAATATTTTCCCAGCAAAATACGACCGCAGACACGATATTTCATTTACAGCAACCTACAAAATCAACGAAAAGTGGACAGCATCAACTGTATTTGTTTATGCTACAGGGAATACCACAACTTTACCTATTGGAAGGTATATGATTGACGGCGAACTAGTTAACGAATACGGCGAAAGAAATTCGTATAGAATGGATCCTTACCATCGTTTGGACATTTCCATAACATGGGAAAATAAAAAAACAGAAAAATGGGAATCGTCGTGGAACTTCTCCGTTTACAATGTTTACAACAGAAAAAACCCTTATTTTATCTACTTTGATAATGAAGGAAGTGTAGCCGATGGGTCTTTTGTAACTAAAGCAAAGCAAGTTTCACTTTTCCCAGTATTGCCATCTGTAACATGGAATTTTAAATTTTAAATTATAATTGGTTCCACAACTGAAAACTATCAGTTAAAAGAGCCTATAAATTATCAAAACAAGTAAAAGAATAAAAGTAGAAAGAAAGAATAAAAAATAAATATATGAAATCAAAATCAATAATAACAATCCTAATAATAGTAATAACAACTACTCTGATAATCTCATGTGAGAAAGACATAAGTGTTGACATGCCAAGTCCAGTAAACAAATTGATTGTTGAAGGAATAATAGAGGTAGATGAGTACCCAATCGTATTTCTAACAAAAAATGCCGCATATTTCGATGTGGTTGATACAGCGGTTGTTAACAATTCTATTGTTTTTGGTAATGATGCACAGGTAATTGTTAGCGACGGAATTATTTATGATACTCTTATTCCATACACTTTTACAAAATGGCCGTACAGAGGTTATTATGGAACAAAAATCAAAGGAGAGATTAATGGAACCTATAGTCTTAAAATCATTTACCAAGATAAAGAATACACATCATCAACTTACATTCCGACCCCGATTCCAATTGATTCTGTTTGGTTCAATAAATTTGATGGAACAGACAGTCTTGGATTTTTAAATGTTAATTTTATGGATCCTATCGAAAATGGAAACTACTATGCGCTACTAACTAAGGTTGATAATTTTCAGGAATGGTTCTACCGCCCATATTTTGGTTATCATATTACCGACGACAAACTAGGAAATGGATTAGAGTTCTCTTTTTCTCCAATATCCAAAGGATATGAAAGAAATAGTTTCTTCAATAATTTTTCTGACGGTACCGAAGACATTTTTAAACAGGTTGGCTTTAGTATTGGTGATACTGTATCAGTTAAGCTTTCTACATTAGATCAAGTTAGCTACAATATCTGGAGTTCGTGGTATAGTCATCAGGCTACAAATGGCAATCCTTTTACAAATCCAGCTACAGTATTAACAAATATTGAAGGTGCTCCATCAAATGGCTTTTGGATGGGTTATGGTTCGCATGTAACTCGAGTATATATAAAAGACTCTGTGAATCTTGAGATACTTCCTTAAGACATGCCATTATTGCATCATATTTACTTAAATAGTCCGTTAGT
>CAZOHR010000377.1:0-3732 GCA_964579045.1 uncultured Bacteroidales bacterium
GGTGATTTTGCTGCAATGCTTAGTTCAAAAACAGTATTAACATTTGTAGCTCCAGGATTCATTACACTTGGGCAGTTCGATATTGATTTGTTCACACAAGTTACAAGTATTACTGGCGGAATTAATTTTAGTTTGCATCCCGACAGATTAAAATTGTGGTATAAATATTCACCTGCTGGAGAAGATAGCTTTCGTATAGGATTATGGATGTTGCGTGATGATGGAACAGATATTCCTGATACTGTTGCTACTGCACTTTCAGATGTTTCCTTGGCATCATCCGAATATATCGAACTTGTAATAGACATTGAATACCGGTCTGAACTTTCATCTGAAATTCTCAATATAATTGCTGTTTCTTCTAATCCCGATAACCCAGTTGCAGGAAGCATTTTATATGTAGATAAATTTGAACTGGAATATAATACAGGAATTATAAGCAATGGGGATAATAAGATAAATGTTTTTCCTAATCCTGCAAGCGATATAATTTTGATTGATGAATATTTTAGCGGCAATAAATATAAAGTTCTTGATTTACGTGGAAAAATGCTCTTAACTGGCATTTCGAATTCTAATAATATAGATATAAATTGCCTAAGCAAGGGCACTTATATTATTTCAATCGAAAAAGATGGACTAATACATTCACAAAAATTTATCAAACAATGATGAAAATTTTACTATTAGGTTCTATTATACTATCAGTTTTGTTTTTTTCGTGTGATGAAGAACCGATAGATCAACCTGAAGACACGATAAAAGAAGAACTTGCAGGTGGCAATTTTGACACTTGGGTAACTCAAACACAAGGCGAAGTAAGTTTCGAGAAACCGGCTGGCGACTACTGGGATGGTCTTAATTATCTTTCGGTTATAGGAGGCCCAATAACAGTTACAAAAACAGAAGATTCGTATGTCGGAGATTATGCCTTGAGACTAGAAACAAAACTTTGGGGCGAAGATCTTACGATTCCTGGAATTTTAGCTTCGGGCTATTTCGACCTAGACTATCCAATTGGTGAAAATCTCATTATTGGACGACCTTATATTAAAAAACCATCTTCATTAAATGGATATATAAAATATTTACCTGCTGATAATGATACTCTCGTGATTTTTGTAGCTCTTACAAAATATAATTCTGAACTTTCGATTAGGGACACCATTGCTCGTGGAGAATATACATATTCGGGAACAATAAGCTCATACACTGCTTTTACAATGAATATTGATTATACTCAAACCATTGCACCTGATAGTGTGCATGTGATTCTATTGTCGAGTGTTTCGGGAAAGGAAATGAAGGGACACGCTGGGTCAGTTCTTTTTGTTGATGAACTAAGTTTTACTTATGAATAAGAAAATCTTTTTTGTCGCTATTATAATCCTAACTTGTTTAGCAACTTCTGTTAAATCCCAATTGTTTGTATCTGTAGGAACAAATTATGGTGGAGCTAATCCCACCAAGCAAACAGAAGGATCTTCGGCAAAGATTTATCCTGGTGTATTTCTTTCTTTTGGAAAAGAAATAAGTTTGAGCGAAAAACTTTATTTAAAACCTCAAATAAGTGTTGATTACAGAATGTTTAATTATTTTGCAAATCAGACTAAAGACACAATAGTTGAAGCAGAAATTATGGGTGTTATTGCTAATGTTCCAACATACTACAAAGCAAATATTCAGGGAAAAATGAGATTGTTGGGATTGTATGCAGAAATACCATTAGAATATCGTTTTATTAAATCTTCTGCAATAGTTTTTGGAATATATGGCTCTGCTCTGCCTTACAAATCGGATTTTATCAACATAAATATCACAATAGGTGAAGGTGGTTTGTTACCCGACATTGATAGTTCATACAATAATAAACACAATATCAATACTTTTGATGCAGGATTAAGCTTAGGTGGAAAGTTTATTTTTAATAATAAAATGTCTTTGTTTATAACAGGCTACAGATCTTTAAGTCGTTTTTATAAAATGAATGCAGTAAAAGACCCTGAGGGTAATGACATACCATTTTTCTACACTCAAGTTAGGTTTGGACTTGAATATTTATTTTAGTCTGCGATAATAATCCCGCTATTTATTAAGAACTATCTTTGAGATATTGGTATTTGTTCCTACTGTTTTTACAAAATAAACCCCGTTTGCAAGATATCCAAGATCTATTTGAGAACAAGCATTATACGATTTCACTATCTGTCCCTGTGCATTTAAAACCTCAATAGTTTCAATATTTGTAAGGTCTCTGAAATTTAGTAATCCGTTACTTGGATTAGGATAAACATTTACCTCGGCTTTGATTGGTTTTTCCATTTTGGAAGTAAGTTCAATCGGTTGATACCTTAAAACTTCAGTTTCTTCGTTACCACTAATACTCTCCACTATAGTAATTCCATAAATTAGAATTGCACCCGTATAATCTTCGTGGTACCAATAGTAATAATCGTCTTCAACACTTAAAATTTCGGTGAGAGTTCCTGTTCCCAAATCATATTTCCCTGAGAATTTTTCAGTTACATGCAATCTTAAAACATCGTTAAAAACAGATCCGTTTGGTGTTATTAATGTTCCTTGGGCATCTGCTTCAATCTCAACATCACCATCATCAATAATCATCTCTAGTCCTGAGGCAAACAGCATTCCGGTATATGTACTAGAAAAAGAATGTCCCGCGGTTATTGGGAAGTTAAAGAGTAATGCTGAATCAGTATAATAATTTATAAACATCTCACCCGAAAGTCCTTTTCTGGCCATAAAATAATCACCGGTTTCGATATAAATAAATCCTTCGGTTCCATCAACAGCTTCGGCAATTGTAGCATCTGGAAACTCTGCAGCATCAACAGTTGTGCTCGGATCAACATAATAAAAAAACAAATCATCGTTTTCTGTTAGTGTAGAATAATCCCAAATTTTTTCTGTTACAGGGCCCACTCCTGCTAGCTCGAATCCGAAATCGTTTACATTTGTGTAGTAGATTGTGTCATCTACTTGTGGAATTTGGTTAAGTCCAGAAATCGTAACCAACTGGGAAAATGCAATAACATTTGCAATTGCAAATACAAAAAAAACTAAAGCTCTTTTCATCGTTATAATATTTATTAAGTTAAAGATTTGTCGGTTCTATCCTGACATTTTATCGTGTAAATTTAAATAATATATTTGTAATAAAATATTGTTATGAAATTTTTCTTTCACTTTGCCTTAATTCTGGCAACAATTAATGGATTTTCTCAAACTACCCAAAACGATAGTATAATAGTAAAAGAGATCTTTTCGGAAGCTTTAAACGACTTCACATCATACAAAAATCTTGAATTTTTCTGTAAAAATACTGCAGGACGAATCGGAGGCTCTCTAGAGGCAGCCAAAGCAGTTGAATATACTTTTGATTTGATGAAAAACATGCCTTTTGACACAGTTTATTTACAAGCATGCAAAGTCGCTTGTTGGAAGCGTGGCGCAAAAGAATCTGGAAAAATAATTTCAGAATTTTGGGGAGAAAGCTCAATAAATGTGTGCGCTTTGGGTTCAAGTCCAGGAACTGGGACCTTAGGAATAACCACTACAGTGATTGAAGTCGCGGATATTGATGAACTAAAAAAACTTGACCCACAACTTGTAAAAGGTAAAATTGTTTTCTTCAATAAACCCTTCAATCAGGAGCATTTCTATACTTTTAAATCATATAGCGAAGTATCTAAAAGCCGATTTTTAGGCCCA
>CAZOHR010000378.1:0-3721 GCA_964579045.1 uncultured Bacteroidales bacterium
GCACTCACTGCCGGCCATGCTGGGAATATCACAAGACAAGGGCACTTGACAAAGCATATAAAAAATGGGGCCCAGAAGGTGAAAAGAAACTGATGGTATTCATGATTGAATGTGACGGAAGCCCTGACAGCATAATTAGAGGAAAAGGTCTTAACAATGACAATTGGGAAGACAGCACTGACTTTCCTATAATCCACACACATTTACCAAATAACAATAATGTAACTATCGACTACAGCCAGGATTTTGAGCCTATAGTTTATATGATTTGTCCGGACAGAAGAGTAAGATATCTGGGATTTCCACCTCCAGACACAGCCTTGATTCACTTTTTCATGGACTTCTGCCCTGTTGTGCCATTTTATAATCTAAAGCTTGATTTTGTAGTAATAGACTCATTAAAATCCTTTTCGTGCGTTAATACTGTCAATCCTTATGTAAGATTGCAGAATAACGGTCTCGATACGATTAATTTTCTGAAATACTATATCTATCTTAACAATGTTTTAAAGGACTCGGTAGAATGGACTGGCAATTTATCCACCTATAAGGTTCTAAAACTTAATATTTCACAGTTTACAAATCTCAGTAACGGATCATATATATTAAAACTAAAAATGGCAAGAATTAACAGTAATGTTAATCCACTAAATATGGACAGTATTGAATACCGGTTTACTATTTTAACAACTTCGAATACAATACCTTTTTCAGAGAATTTCAATGCACCGGATTTTCCCTATAACGGTTGGACGATTAACAATTTACATCCGGAATATTACACTTGGAGCAGAATTCAACTACCATATTGTAATGCTTTGACAATCCCTTTTTCCGACATACCTGATAATATGACAAGTGAAATAATCTTACCAAAATTTGACTTCACAAACAACCAAACACCTTTACTTAGCTTTGATGCAGCTACTGCTGTAGGAAGAGCAGATGATTATATATTTTTGCATAGCTCAGTTGATTGTGGTAAAAACTGGCTTGACCAGGCTACTTACTCTTCCAATCAGCTTAAAACTGCACCAAACCAAACATTGCCATTTACTCCAGATTCATCACAATGGAAGCGCATTTATCTGCCAATAACAACTCTTGCCAATAAAAACAATGTTATTTTAAGAATTATGGGAAGAAGCAGCAATGGAAATAATATTTACTTTCGGAATATTGCTATTGATAATACAGCTTCTGTTTCTGAAAACGGCATCAATAGAACAGTGACAGCATATCCCAATCCTGCAACTAATCAAGTGAATTTGTTTTTTGGAAATTTTTACAAAAACACAGAAATAAAAGTTTTTGACCTTACAGGTCGTGAAGTGTTAAAAACAGCTATTAGTGGTAATGACCGAGCAACTATAGATGTTGAAAGTCTCTCAACAGGTATTTATTCGGTTCATATCAATAATGACAATTCAATTGTAGTTATTAAACTGTCAAAATTCTAACAATGAAAAATAGTAATTTCTTAAAATTCTGTATAATATCAATAATAATTTTAGTCAGTTCTATTGCAAAATCTCAGATTCCGAATGGCAGTATTGCGCATGATTTTACAATGAAAGATATTAATGGCAACACTTATAACCTATACAGCATTCTTGATTCAGGAAAAACAGTATTTATCGATTTTTTCGGAG
Source organism: uncultured Bacteroidales bacterium (assembly GCA_964579045.1). Classification (GTDB taxonomy): domain Bacteria; phylum Bacteroidota; class Bacteroidia; order Bacteroidales; family ML635J-15; genus Bact-19. Next base: position 1,653 of record CAZOHR010000378.1, read on the forward strand.
TATTATGTACACCTTGCTGGCAATATCACCAGGGAGGGGTTTTAGAACAAGCTTATGCTAAATTTGGACCTGCAGGTGAAAACCGTTTAAGAGTTTTTATGATAGAATGTTCGCAAGCAGCCGACAGCCAGATAAAAGGTAGACCACCTACAAAAGGCGACTGGACTTACGGTACACCATTTCCAATTATTTACACCCACCCGCCAAATATACCAAATATAATAGATTACTATTCAGGTTCAGGTTTGCCATCATATTATATGATTTGTCCTGATAAAAGAACAATAAGTTTGCGGCCGTCGGTAACAGACACAAGCCTTATTCATTTCTATATGGACTTCTGCCCAATCGAACCTCATGACTCATTATTTGCAAGAATGTATCAGCTTGATTCAGTAAAAGATCTAAGCTGCAATAATTCTGTAAGTCCAATAGTCAATTTTCAGAACTACGGTATCGATACAATAAAAAACATAAAAACAATAACATATATCAATGATATTCCACGAGATACGCAAAGTTTCACTACAAATCTTAAAAAGTGGGGAATTATGCAGTTAAACTATAATTATTCTGATTTTGGAGATAGTTCTTACCGTTTAAAAATCAAAACCTACAAGATCAATAACCGAACAAATATTATTAATGACAGCCTACATGCGCGGTTTACGATTTCCTTAAACTCTGAAAACCTACCATTTCACGAAGATTTTCAGGACCCTTCATTTCCTTATAACAAATGGGGACTGGTTCAGCAGGATTATCAGTTTCCTTCCTGGGAATGGGTGAATCTGAGTTATTGTAGCGCAATTATGCTCCCATTTGGTGATATGGATTTATATAATGAAGATTATTTTGTGCTTCCCCGTTTCGATTTCACATCGGTTGCTCACCCGCTTTTGACTTTTGAATATGCTTATTCTAAAAACCCAACAAAGGATTTAGACATGATAATTATCGGTGGTAAAAATGGTTGTGATTCAGCTTGGCAAGGACTTTATATGTTAGAATCAGAAAAAATGTCGACGGCACCTGATCAAACAGGAGAATTCATACCAGAGCCTGACCAGTGGAAAAGGTATTATATTGAACTTGATGAGGTATCGTCAAATGATGATGTTTTTATAAGGATTAAAGGAAAAAGCCGTCTTGGCAATAATTTCTTTATCAGAGATATCAAAATAATCGATTCTTCAACCAGCATAAACGAATATTTGGAAATTCTTTCAAATCTTGATATTTACCCAAATCCAGCAAATGACATTCTGAAAATAAACTTCAAACCTGAATTGAGCGGAAACTATCAAATAAGAATATCAAATATTTTAGGAGAAAATCTGGAAACTTACAACTATAAATTAAGCAGTGGCTTCAGTAAATTAATTGAACTTGATGTTTCAAAATTATTTAGCGGCTTATATTTCATCGAAATACAAGCAAAAAACTCGATTGTTAACAGGAAGTTTTGTATTTTAAGGTAAAAAATCATAAAACAATTTCCCCGAAATATTAACAAAATTACTTTTTCGGAACCAAACTTATTCATAGAATATCCTAAAACTTTATTTTATGAAAAAGACAGCGTTTTTTATTATAGTAACATTTGTTTGCTTAAAACTATCTGCACAGACTGGTGACACAACAAAAGCGATAACAATTTCCGACAAAGGAGACAGAATGGAAATGAAGATCGGGGATTCAACCTTCAGCATTTCATACGATTATCTTTATAATGATTATGTGCAAAAAGGTGTAACCAAAGCAAACGAAGGAAACTTTTCCGGGGCAATTTCCGACTTCAACCTTGCCTTGCTTTACAAAACAAACGACCCATACGCATTTTACAACCGTGGACTTGCCTACCAGTCGCTAAATGAGTTTGAAAATGCCATAGAGGACTACAACACCACAATTAAGCTGGATTCAACTTTTGCTCAAGCATTTAGTCAAAGAGGTATTGCCAAAACAATGCTTAAAAAATATGACGAGGCTATTCCCGATTTCCTGAAATCAATAAAACTAAAACCAGAAGAAGCAATGTATCATTACAACACAGGAATCATTTACTT
>CAZOHR010000379.1:0-3719 GCA_964579045.1 uncultured Bacteroidales bacterium
CAACACTCTTGGCCTTTTAATGCTTTAATTTTAAACGACATGTCGGCTGGCTACATTTCTAATGCTTGTCCGTTCACAAGGCCTGAGCTGGCTCGCCGTTTTTCCAAGGCCTACCCGCGTCGCAACGACGATTATTCATCGCATAATTCGATTAATCGTTGTTAATAATTCTTTGCCCTCGCTAAGAAATGTTTCTTGTTCCAAACAAACCGTTAACTAATCACCTTCCTCCGTTCCCTAATTATGCCTTTACATGTGCTTTTTCGTGCTGTATGTTTGTATCAAATCTTAAATCTAAAATTATGAAAACAATTTTTTTAACAGTCTTTTTGCTCGCTGTAATAGCAGTAGGAGCACAGGAAATCTCCAATCAGGTTGTAGCCAACTCAGGTGGAGAATACTCTAATTCAAACATTTCAATGTCATGGACAATTGGCGAAACAATAACAGAGACTTTTTCAGCTGATGGCATTGTATTAACTCAGGGTTTTAATCAAAGCACTTACACGGTAACTAGAATTGATGAATTATTATCTGAGTCTTTTAAAGTGGATGTATTCCCAAACCCTGTTACAGATTACCTAAACGTTAACTTTACTGGTGATGTTGTGGAAGCTAATCTTTCACTTTTCGACCTTAATGGTAGATTAATTCTCGAAACTAAGGTGGACAAATACAACTCTACCATTAACATGTCTGACTTACCTGATGCTTCTTATGTTTTAAATTTGGTGAGCAGCAATGGTAAGGAAAAAGTGAATTTCAAAATTATTAAAAATCAATAAATCTTAAAACTATGAAAAATTTATTCTTAACCGGATTCATGCTATTGTTCAGCCTAGCAATTATGGCTCAAACTCCGGCAATGTTCAATTATCAGGCTGTTCTTCGTGATTCAAATTCAGATATTCTTATTAATGAGGAGATTAATCTGACAGTGGAAATTGTAAAGACCACAGAAAGTGGAGTTGTGGTATTTAGCGAAACTCATGAGACATCTACAAATGCCTATGGAGTGGTTAATGTCAAAATTGGTTCTGTAAACTCTCTTGCGGGGATTGATCTTAGTGATGATTTGTATTTCGTGCGCATCTCTGTCGATGATGTCTTTATGGGAGCATCACAATTACTAAGTGTTCCTTATGCACTTCATGCTAAGACAGCTGACAATATGTTTAGCGGAGACTACACGGATTTATCAAATACTCCAGATTTAACAGGATATCTTACCGATATTAATAGCGAAAATTTGGGCGATTTGGCGGATGTAGATTTAACAAATCTTAGTGACAATCAAATCCTTAAGTATGATGCTGGTCTGGGCAAATGGATTTCTATCGACGTGGCTGCTGCCTCCGAAATAGATCCAGTATTTAACGCAAGTGAGGCTGCTGCAATTGTAAACTCGGGTAGCGGAAGCGTTATTACCTCAGATGAAAGAGCTAAACTAAATGGTATTGAAGCGGGAGCAGAGATAAATGTTAATCCTGACTGGAATGCAATAACTGGAGATGCTCAGATTCTTAATAAGCCTGTATTCTCCGAAGTGGCAAGTACTGGGGACTACTACGATCTTACTAATTTACCTGCGATTTTTGATGGAACATGGACAAGTCTTAGCGGCAAACCTGCATTCTCAACTGTTGCAATAAGCGGAAATTACAACGAATTAGTAAATCTCCCGTCATTATTCGATGGTACTTGGACGAATTTAACTGGAAAACCAGCTTTTCACGCAATTGCAACAACAGGAAACTATAGTGATTTAACTAATAAGCCAATTTTGTCAACTGTTGCAAATACTGGAAACTATAGCGATCTTACAAATAAACCAACTCTATCTACAGTTGCTAATTCGGGAAATTACAACGATCTAACTAATAAACCAACTCTATTCGATGGAACATGGCTAAGTCTAAGTGGCAAACCTAGTTTTCATGCAGTAGCAACAAGTGGGAATTATAATGATTTAATCAATAAACCAACGACAATTACTCAAGCTCAAGCTGATGCAATTGTTGCAAATACCGCAAAACGCAGTTATCCACTTGTTGATGAAACCAAACTTGCTGGCATTCAGACTGGTGCAGAAGTTAATGTTAATCCTGATTGGAATTCAATAGCTGGAGATTCTCAAATCTTAAACAAACCAACACTTTCAACAGTTGCTACATCTGGTAATTATAATGATTTGTCGAATAAGCCAAGTATCTTTAGTGGTGCATTTAACGATCTTAGTGGAAAACCAACAACTATTGCAGGTTATGGAATTACAAATGCAATGACAACTTCTCATGCTGCAAACGGAATCACTGCAACAAATATTTCTAATTGGAGCACCGCCTATTCGTGGGGAAATCATGCTGGATTATATCGTAGTTCTACTTGGGTTCCTGCTTGGTCTGACATAAGTGGTAAACCAACATTCTCAACCGTTGCTACAACTGGTAATTACAATGATTTGTCGAATAAACCAACTTTCTCTACTGTTGCTACAAGTGGAAATTACAGTGACCTTGCTGGGGCACCAGTACTTTCTACAGTTGCAGTTTCTGGAAATTACTCAGATATTAATGGCGCACCAAATTTAAGCTCTTTTGCTACCAAGAATATGAATAATGAAAATATCTCAAATCTAGCAAATCCTGTAAATGAACAAGATGCCGCAACAAAATCATATTCAGATATGAAGTTCCAAATGTTGTTAAATTATATGGTTGAGTCAGGTGCCGATATTCAGGGATTGCTTGACGCTGGCATAAGTCCAGAGGAACTAGTGGAAGCAGAAGCATCAATTGCAGATTTGCTAGCTGGTGGAGCAAGTGTGAGTGAATTGTTTGCAATGGGTGTTTGCGTTGGTACTCTAAGAAAAGCTGGTGCTTTGGAGGCGGATTTAATTGCTGCTGGCTTGGTTGGAACATTGACTGACTTTGAAGGAAATATTTATGGATGGGTAAAAATCGGCGATCAAATTTGGATGGACGAAAACTTAAAATCAACAAAATATGCTGACGGCTCAGATATGACGGGATATTATTCATACAACTATGATAATTCAAATATTCCAGTTTATGGAAGATTATATAATTTTGAAACAGCATTGAGAGGTGCGGCATCAAGTGATAATGTTCCAAGTGGAGTTCAGGGAGCTTGCCCTAACGGTTGGCATATGCCAAGCCCATCGGAATGGGATATCATGGAGGATTTTCTATTGTATGATGCGTATGGTATTGACACTACAAATATCGGAAAATCATTAGCCTCAACTAGTCTTTGGGTTGTTAGTCCAACAATAGGAAATGTAGGGAATGACCAATCTACAAATAATGATTCAGGATTTGATGCTTTACCTTCAGGAAATAGAAATTCTTACATGGGTTGGTTTACTGAACTTGGTCAAGCTGCTAGTTTTTACTCGACAGAATGGAGCTATGGTTACGATTATTTTAATAATTTAAAAAAGTTGTTGTATGACCAATCTGGATTCCCTGATGCTCATCAAAGATACTGCGGATATCCAGTCCGTTGCTTAAAAGATTAAACGTAAATGCAATTTAAAAATTAGGCGGCAATTTGTCGCCTTTTTTGTATTTTAGCCCAAAATATTATCTAATGAAAAAAGATATTATAGAAAAACTTAAAACCGATTTAGAGGCTGTTGCAAATGAACAAAACCGCATTGCTGGAGAGAGATTTTTTAAGGAAAAGGTTACAATTAT
>CAZOHR010000380.1:0-3713 GCA_964579045.1 uncultured Bacteroidales bacterium
TGAGCTGCTTCGCAGGTTCACAAGGCCTGAGTTGGCTCGCCGTTTTTCCAAGGCCAACCCGCGTCGCAACGACGATTTCTCATCGCTATAATTCGATTAATCATTGTCTAGGATTCTTTGCCTCCCACCAGAAATACTGCTTGGCCCAAAAATAGAATAATCAATGTAAACCAACCTGAACTATTTATTTTGCATTGGCCAAGCATAACTATCAGTTTAACTTTCTTTCTCTTCGTGATAGTCTTTTTCGGTATTTACTTCCCAAATATTTGACTTATCAGTTCTACCATCAACAATATTCTGAACAGCAGTAATTGCAGTAAGCATAGAATGATCTGAATTATTGTAACGATGCATTCCACTTCGCCCTATAAGGTAAAGATTCTGAATTTGGTCGAGATACTGGCGCAAAAGATCAAATTTTTCGTAAGTTCCAAAGTAAACAGGATAAGTATCTTCCATCCTGATTATTGTTGAGTCCTCCAAATCATTTTTAACGATTATTCCAACTTTTTCGAGTTCGTCAACCGCCATTTGAATAAAATCAGCATCAGGCATTGTCCACATTTCGTCATCAGAATTGCAAAAATATTCCAAGCCAATCCAAACTTTCGATTCATCATCAACCATAAATGGGCTCCAGTTATTAAAAATCTGAATTCTTCCCATTCTCACATCCTGCTCCTGCATATAAATCCAGTTATCAGGGATAAGATTATTGATTGTTTTAATTTTTGTTAAATTACTAATGGACAGTTTATTTAATAGCAACCCAACAGTAATAAAATTACGATGAAGCAATCCATTTGCTATCAAGCTAAGCTCGCTAGGAACAGATTTCATTGAATTTATAAGATTCTTAACAGAGGTTGTGCTAAACACAAAATCAATTTTATCAAAAACTTGTGTGATATTCTTTTCTACATCAAAATACTCAACTGTAAAAGTGTTATCAGAATGACAATTTAGCCCTGTAAACAAACTTTTCATTTGTATTTGTCCTCCTTTTGATTTAATCAGGTCGGCCACATGTTCCCACAATTGACCTGGACCTAGCTTTGGATAAAAAAAGCTATCAATCAAACTAGTTTCTTTGTTTTTTTGGGCGATATCTTTATCGGAGCTGAACAGACTTTTTACATAATGAGTAATAACCTTTGTTACAGATAGTCCTTTTATTCTTTGAGCCCCCCATTCTGCAGACAATTCTGTGCACGACTTACCCCAAACTTTTTCGGTATAATCTTTAAAGAATGTAAGATAGAGCTCACTTCCGAATCTGTTTATAAAAAAATCTTCGAGGCTTTTTTCATTTTTTCTTGGAAACAATTTAGATGCAAAATAACTAAAACCAATCTTTGATATCCGCACTAGTCCAAGATTTTTAATCGTATTTCCATTAAGAGTTACTGGATAATCAAAGAAATTCCTTAGATAATAGATTCTCGACAACCTGTCGCGCTGCAGAAAAACTTTATCTTCACCAAGTCTCCACTTTTGATTTTTAGCTATATTCTCCGGAGTAGTAACAACAGGAAATAAATCCTGCCAATATTTCATAACAACATCTGATTTCGAAAAAAAACGATGACCACCGATATCAATTCTGTTTCCCTTATAGTTTACAGTCTTTGAGATGCCACCAATGTCGCCTGTTTTTTCAATTATTACCGGAATAATATCAGTTTTCACCAACAACTCGAGTGCTGCTGTTAAACCTGCTGGTCCTGCTCCAATTATCAACGCCTTTTTAGCCATTACGGGTGCAAAAATATGAAATAAATATAATATAAAACATAAAAATCTAAAAAGGGAATAAAACTTGACTATCAAAACTAATTTTTTATAATTTTACATAAAATTTAAACTATGAAAACAAGTGTTTTAATAATCCTCGGAATGCTGACATTCAGCACAATTTTTGCTCAAAAAACAGAAACAAAAGAGCCAACACAGACCGAAAAGCAAGGTATTATTGTATTTAAAAGCCTCGTTTACGATTTTGGCACGATACCTTACGCATCACCTGCGGTTGCTGTTTTTACATTTAAAAACATAACCAAAAGCCCGATTAAACTTACCAATGTAAAAACATCATGTGGTTGCACAGGTGCGGAATGGCCAAGAGAAGAAATCGCCAAAAAGAAAAAAGGTAAGATCACAGTTACTTATGATTCAAAAAGAGTTGGAAAATTCAATAAAACAGTTTATGTTTACGTTGAAGGACAAGAAAACGCAATTCAACTAGAGATTAAAGGTGAAGTATCTCCTCAGGAAGGATCAGTTCCAACTGAAGGAAAATCAGTTGAGGGTAAGGACAAATCTGATGGAACAAACAATCAATCTGGTAGCGGCAATGTTGACAAGACTGATGCCATCAACTCTGGTTCTAAAAGCTCGGGTGTTAAGAAGGTAAGCACAGATTCTCAGTCATTTTCCAATCCAGAGAAGAAGGTTGCAATAAAAGAACCCAAAAACATAAAAACTCAATAACATATTAAAACACTTTTGAAATGCCAAAAATCTCAGACAAAGGGATGGCAATGCCATCATCACCAATTAGAAAGTTAGTGCCTTATGCAGAAGCAGCAAAAAGTCGCGGAGTAAAAGTATATCATCTAAATATCGGACAACCAGATATTAAAACGCCAGATGTTGCATTAGAGGCAATCCGCAATCTAAAAGAAACAGTTATCGAATATAGTCATTCGGCAGGAAATATTTCATATCGTAAAAAATTGGCAGAATCTTACAAGAAATACGATATAAATGTTACTCCAGAAGAAATGATCATAACTACTGGAGGCTCAGAAGCTCTCACTATTGCATTTATGTCAACTTTAAACAATGGCGACGAAGTAATTGTTCCCGAGCCATTTTATGCAAACTATAATGGATTTGCGATTCAATCAGGCGTTGTAATTAAACCTATTACCTCTTCTATTGATACCGATTTTGCATTACCTTCAATCGAAGAATTTGAGAAAATTATTACACCTAAAACTAAGGGTATAATTATTTGTAATCCTAATAATCCTACAGGCTATCTATACTCAAAAGACGAGTTGATTAGACTTGCAGAGATTGTAAAGAAATACGATTTGTATTTATACTCCGATGAAGTTTACAGAGAATTTTGCTATGATGGTAACACGCATTTCTCAGCGATGAATCTTGCTGGTCTTGAACAAAATGTAATTCTACTCGATTCTGTTTCGAAAAGATACAGTATGTGTGGAGTTCGTGTTGGATGTTTAATTACTAAAAACAAAGAAGTTATCTGCACTGCTATGAAGTTTGCTCAGGCAAGATTATGTCCACCATCATTTGGACAGATTGCTGCAGAAGCTGCTATTGAAACTCCAGATTCATATTTTACCGAAGTTTACGACGAATATATTGCACGTCGTGACTTCTTGGTTAAAGAATTAAATAAAATCCCTGGAGTATATTGTCCAAATCCAAAAGGAGCTTTTTACACTGTAGTTAGACTTCCTATTGATGATTCAGATAAGTTTGCACAGTGGATACTCGAAGATTTCAATTATAATATGCAAACAGTGATGGTAGCACCTGCCACAGGTTTTTACAACACTCCTGGACTTGGAAAAGACGAAGTCAGAATTGCTTATGTATTAAAAATTGATGACCTCAGAAATGCAGTAGAAACACTAAAACATGCTTTAGAAGTTTATCCAGGAAGAACGATTTAA
>CAZOHR010000381.1:0-3707 GCA_964579045.1 uncultured Bacteroidales bacterium
CTAAATTTGGAAAGTTTGCCTTATACTTATATATTTGCGCGTTATTTTAAAAAAATTGAAAATGAACAGTAAATTTGCTGAATATAAGCAACTTGACCTTGCGGCGATAAACATTGAGCTTGAGAAATTGTGGGAGAAGGAGCAGACTTTTGCCAAAAGTATTGAAACAAGAAAAGACAATAAAGCATTTGTGTTTTTCGAAGGGCCTCCGTCTGCAAATGGAACTCCAGGAATACATCATGTTATGGCGCGCACCATTAAAGATGTTGTTTGCCGTTACAAAACTCTTTCGGGATACAAAGTTGATCGTAAGGCTGGCTGGGACACTCATGGTCTTCCAGTAGAATTAGGTGTTGAAAAAACACTAGGAATAACAAAAGAAGACATCGGCAAAAAGATTTCTGTTAAAGAATACAACAATACTTGTCGTACCGAAGTAATGAAATATACCGATTTGTGGGAAAACCTTACTCAGCAAATGGGCTACTGGGTTGACATGGAAAATCCTTACATTACTTACGACAACCGCTATATTGAAACAGTTTGGCATTTGCTAAAAACATTGTTTGATAAAGGATTAATTTATAAAGGCTATACAATTCAGCCATATTCTCCAGCTGCAGGAACTGGGTTAAGCACACATGAACTTAATCAGCCAGGTTGCTATAAAGACGTAAAAGATACTACGGCAGTTTCGCTTTTTAAGCTTATCCGCAATTCGCAATCGGAGAAGTTTTTCGCAGGAACAGATTCTCCGCTATTTGTAATGGCTTGGACAACAACTCCTTGGACTTTGCCATCAAATACAGCATTAGCTGTGGGCCCCGAAATAAAATATGTAAAAATCAAGACCTTAAATCCATATTCGGGAAATACAATTACAGTTATCTTGTGTAAAGACAGAGTTTTGTCGTATTTTAAAGCAGAAAGTGAAAATGCTGAGTTTTCTTTATTTAAAGTTGGCGATAAAAATATTCCTTGGCAAAATCTTGGAGAATTCTCAGGAAAAGACCTTGCAGGAACAGACTATGAGCAGTTAATTAATTGGATTCAGCCAAAATCACCAGCTTTTAAAGTCATTTTAGGTGATTATGTTACAACAGAAGATGGTACCGGTATTGTTCATATTGCACCTACATTTGGTGCCGACGATGCTAGAGTTGCCAAGGCAGCTGGAATTCCTGCACTTATTCTCGACGATAAAGACGGAAATCTTTGTCCTATGGTTGACAAACAAGGAAAGTTCTTTAAAATAGAAGATCTTCATCCAGATTTTGTAAAAAACTTTGTAAATAAGGAAACATATTCCGAATATGCTGGTAAATTTGTTAAGAACGAATACGATCTACAAGCAGAAGGAAAAGACACATCCACTGATATAGATATTTGTGTAATGCTCAAACAGCAGGACAAAGCATTCCGTATCGAAAAACATGTTCATAATTATCCACATTGTTGGAGAACCGACAAACCTATTTTGTATTATCCGCTCGATTCGTGGTTTATAAAAACTACAGCAGTCAAGGACAGATTGATTGAGTTGAACAAAACTATAAACTGGAAACCAGCAAGTACTGGCGAAGGTCGTTTTGGTAAATGGCTCGAAAATCTTGTTGACTGGAATCTTAGCCGTTCTAGATATTGGGGAACTCCTCTTCCAATTTGGAGTACAGAAGATGGCAGCGAGCGTATTTGTATTGGTTCGGTTGCCGATTTAATGACTGAGATTAACAAATCTGTCGAAAAAGGCTATATGAGTGCAGAATTCTGGAAAGGATTTGTGCCAGGTGATTTTTCAAAGAAAAACTACGAAATTGTTGATTTACATCGTCCTGATGTTGATGAAATAATTCTTGTTGCTAGCGATGGACGCAAGATGTTTCGCGAGCCCGATCTTATTGATGTTTGGTTTGACTCTGGAGCAATGCCTTATGCTCAGTGGCACTGGCCTTTTGAAAATGCACAGAATTTTGACAAGCTTTTTCCTGCCGATTTTATTGCAGAAGGTGTTGACCAAACTCGTGGATGGTTCTTTACTCTTCATGCAATTTCAACAATGATTTCGGATTCCGTATCATTTAAAAACATTATTTCAAACGGTCTAGTTCTCGATAAAGATGGCAATAAAATGTCGAAACGATTGGGAAATGCTGTTGATCCATTTGGCGCAATGGACGAATACGGAGCAGACGCGCTGCGCTGGTATATGATTACAAATTCTCAGGCGTGGGATAATCTTAAATTGGACATTTCGGGTGTTGATGAGGTAAGACGTAAATTTTTTGGAACTCTTTACAACACCTACAACTTTTTTGCTCTTTATGCAAATATCGACAATTTCCGATATGCAGAAAAAGATGTCGAATTCGAAAAACGTCCAGAGCTTGACAAGTGGATTCTTAGTTTACTGAATTCGTTGATAAAAGATGTTCAGAACTGCTATGAGACATACGAGAATACTAAAGCTGGGCGTTTGATTCAGGATTTTGTAAACGATCATCTTAGTAATTGGTATGTTCGTTTAGGCCGCAAACGTTATTGGGGTGGCGAGTACGATGAGGATAAAATTTCTGCCTATCAGACTTTATATACTTGTCTGCTCACAATTTCAAAACTTGCTTCGCCAATCGCACCATTCTACATGGATAAACTTTATCGTGATTTAATTGCTGTTACTGGTTTCGAAAAACACGAGTCGGTACATCTTGCATATTTCCCTGTAGCTGAAGAGAAATTTATTGACAAAGCACTCGAAGAAAGAATGGAGATGGCTCAGACAATTTCGTCGATGATTTTAAGTTTACGCCGTAAGGTTAGCCTTAAAGTGCGTCAGCCACTACAAAAAATTATGATGCCGATTGTAAATGAAAATTTTGTTGAGCAAATTGAAAAAGTGAAACAAATTATCATGACCGAAACGAACATTAAAGAAATGGAATTTTTGTCCGATAGTTCTGATGTTTTGGTTAAAAGAATCAAGGCTAACTTCAAAGTTCTTGGACCAAAATACGGCAAGATAATGAAACAAGTGTCGGCAGCTATCATGGCAATGTCACAAAAAGAAATTGCAACACTCGAAAGAGATGGGAATTTTATCATCGTAGTTGAAGGAGAAAATGTGTCAATTAGTACCGAAGATGTCGAAATTGTTTCGGAAGACATTCCAGGTTGGTTAGTTGCAAATGAAGGCAAGATAACTGTTGCATTAGATATTAATATCACTCCAGAACTTGTGGAAGAAGGCATTGCACGCGAATTTGTAAATAGAATTCAGAACATGCGAAAAGAAAACGGGTTTGATGTTACTGATAAAATAAATATAATAATTGAGTCTCATCCTGATATGGATGCCGCTATTACCAGCTATCAGGACTATATATGTTCACAAACATTGGGTAATTCGATAAAAATTGTCCCAAAAACGGAACAAAATAATTATGTTAGCGTAGAAGTGAATAATTTTGAGACTCGTATGAGTGTAGAAAAGTGTACTAATTAAAAATTTGGATTATGAGCGAAGAGGTAGAAAAAATCAGATACAGCTACGAGGAGCTTCAGGAGTTTAAAGAACTGATCCTGAAAAAACTCGAAAAAGCGAATAAAGATTATGAACTTTATAAGAGTTTGTTAAGCCACGAAGACACAAACGACATTATGGATACTTCTCCAACATTTAAAGTGTTGGAAGAAGGAGCAAACGTATTGTC
>CAZOHR010000382.1:0-3695 GCA_964579045.1 uncultured Bacteroidales bacterium
TAGAAATGATTTGACCGAATTCAGAATTACCTGTAATTTTTTGTCATGTACTTAGAATTTTGTTAATATTTCAAAATTACACTTATGAGAAATTCCAAATTTGTCAAATATTGTATTCTATTCTTCTACTTCGCATCATTTACATCTTTGCTGAGTCTTGCACAGAATTATCAGCCAGTCAATTCGGGGCGTACTGCGCTATTTTATGACTCTGTTTATAATGTTTATTCTTTAAAAATGGATAGTGTTAAAATTGTTGGAGAAGATTCAATTCATTTTCCATTTCAAATCTTTCAATCTGTTAATTTAGGTTCGTATGACAGAGCTAACATTATTGATGGATCATGGATAGGTAAAGAAATAGTACAAAATAATCCTGGTTGGACTATTTTTCATAACAAAAGCATGGATTCATGCTTTATTAAAACAAATGCTGAATTACATGAGCAGTGGGTTTCATTCAGTATTTATGATTCTTTGACAATTGTTTCAGAAGTTATTTCTTTTGATACTTGCACGTTTCTTGGATTGACAGATTCAGTTAAACGCATTTCTTTTACTTGCTACGATAGAAACATGAATCTCCTAAACTGTAGTTTAAATAATTTGCAAATTGTATTAAGTAAAAATTATGGCCTTATAAAAACTCTTAATTTTTATCACTTTCCAGGCTTAGTGGCAATAACCTACTATAACAAACAAGTTATCGAATTAGATCTGGCAGGCTTGACAAATCCAAATGCTGGAATTAAAAATATTGAGTGGGATGATATTTATAATATGCAAATCGGAGATGAAATTCACTGGAGATCATATAATGAAAACAATTTCAAAGAATATTCATCATCAGAATATTTATATATCGATAAATATATTGGAAGGCAAGATCTTGAAGACACAATTGAATTTACAATTAATAGACACAGACATTACGTTGGCCAATTTGGTTATACATCATCTACCATTGAATTTACTACCATTTTAGATACTACATATACACTATTATGGAAATGTATTTATGATTCCACACTTCGACATATTCATGGCCAGCCTGTGATTAGGTATAATCAATACCACCTCCCACACAAGGGTTCATTTTGGTCAATGAAAAATGGCATGGTAATGAAAAAATCTGTAATTGGGGATTGCCGTGTGATGGTGTTTGAATCGGAAACAGGATACTGGCATGTGCCATTGGATTTCTATTATTGCTCTGATATAATTTATTTTGAAGGACTTGGCGGCCCATACTATTACACTTCTAATAGCGACGGAGAATCTAGACGAGACTTAATTTATTTTAAGAAAGAAAATCTTGAATGGGGCACACCTTACATTTTTTCCAAAAGTGTTTTACCTTCTGAGACACGAGAAATTTTCGTTTTCCCCAATCCAGCTAACGAAAAGATAACTGTAAAAATTGCTAACATTATGGTTAAAGCAAGCGATCTTAGCATAACTGATATTGCTGGGAGAAGACTTTTATCTATCCAATTAAATTCAGAATCAAACGAGATTAACATTGAGAATTTGTCAAGCGGAATTTATCTTTATAATATTGTGTCAAAATATGGTGTAATCAAATCTGGCAAACTTATTATTGAATAAGGATTTGGCTTCATTATTTTCTGTTCTCCCCGCTACCGTTCGCTTTGATTCCGAGTCCCAGTCATTTTAAATCTCCATTTCATCCCAATTTACCCCCTTCTTCTCCTTCTTTCAGTTGTAGCAATAGTTTATCGAAATCCCCCCGCTCGCTCAGCTAACAGCATCGCGCTGCGTAGTGCTGATGAACAGAATATCGGATAAGTGGACTGATACCGAGAGGCAATGTTTTAAAAATATTATTGAACAATAATCTTTCTGCAGAAAAAAGATTGGTTTTCGCGGATAAGTTTTGCGACATAAACTCCAGATTGATAATTATCACAATTCCATCTAACTGCAGTTTGCCAGTTTTCTGCATAAACCACATCCATTAACAGACCGGCACAATTGTAAATTTCAATTCGGGAACTTGTATTAATACGATCAAAAGTAAAAGTTACGACCGACGTGGCTGGATTTGGGAATGCATAAAAACCGCTATTATATGTTTGTACGCCAAAACCTGAATTATTATTTACTTTCAGTTTAATTGCAACTGGCCTATGATCAGAAACATTTTGCTGATATTCCGACCAACCGTTTACAAGATAATCATCTATTTTTTGTGTTTTTATTTCCGAATCAACATTTTGAAAATCATCAAACAATTCGTTTGTAATTAAGATATGGTCCAGATGTGATGGCCATGACGGATATGACCAATCAGAGCTAATAGACTGAGCAATTTCCATGTCTGCAAACAAAAAATCTTCAGGATAATTAATGAAAGATTTAAAAACATTATTTACAATTTCATCCGTAAGTTCATCATTGAAATCACCAAGAACGATGACATTTTTGTTTGGAAAATTTGTATCAATATAGCTCCTCAAAAGATTTACGGCATAATATCTCCTTGTTTCCTCATCCTCCGAGTTACCATAATCGATTACCCCGTCACCACAACATTTTAAATGGTTGTTCATAATTATAAATCTCTGATCCATATAATTGAAATCTATAAGTAATGGCGACCGCGGGAATTGACTCCAGTATTGTGAGCTTGTATAAATTTCATAAATAGTATTGACTTGTATCGACTCTGTTTTGTAAATATAAGCCAGTCCTGCATACCACGATGATGTGAATGAGTATTGATATTCGGACAAATCACTTAACATTTCCTTAAAAGTTGTTGTATCGCCAATTTCCTGAAATGCAATAATGTCAGCATCTAAAGAATCAATAATTATTCTCAGATAATCAGATGTTATTTGTCCGTTTTTAGGGAAGTTCTCTACATTCCATGTTACTATATCAAGTGTAGAATCTGACCCAAACCTAGGGACATTAATTGTTTGAGATAGCAATGAGAAAGAGCTAAGCAAAAAGAGAATTATAACTTTATAAGTTTTCATATCTTACAATCATTTAATAAATAAATCTAAAATTCACAGATCTATTTCTGAATTTTCTATTCAATCATACAGAAACATTACAAAGTTAAGTAAGACCTTTAATCCCCAAACTAATTGTTATAAAACATCCCACTCAAATTTTCGAATCCAAGTATTATAAATCTCAATTTCATCCCAATTTATACCCTTCCTCTGCTTTTTTCAGTTGTATCAATAGTTTAATAAAATCCGATTCCTCGCCCTGTTCCCAAACCGAGTTCAGCTACACTTTCCCCTAGTTGAATCTACAAGTTCTTTTTTAATTATTCCCCAATGCCTTTGCAATTATTCGCTGTAAATCTTTATTGAAAGTATTAAAATCGTCGGGATTATAATCGGAACTGTGTAAAACAGGGTGGTAAAATACATCGACATGACCACTTTTTACATTGTTGTGTAATTCCATACACTTATAACTTCCACTGATAGTAACTGGCAACACATCTGCACCTTCTTGAAAAAGCATTTTTAAGCTGCCAGGTTTAAACTGCCCCATCTTTGGACCTTTGCTACGAGTGCCTTCGGGAAATATGAAAATTGGATTTTTATCTTTTTTGTGAATCCTTTCGTTGATTTTTCTTGAGGATTCCCGCAAATTTTTTCTGTCAATAAAAATGCAATCTAGTTCTTCCATCCATATATTAATGATAG
>CAZOHR010000383.1:0-3686 GCA_964579045.1 uncultured Bacteroidales bacterium
TCGTCGTAATATGATGCATTCATACAGATATGTCCTGCAACTTCCTTGAGATCATTCAGAATTTTCCAATTCGGATATTGAATGCTGTCTTGAATAACATAAAGTTTCTCAAGCATTCGAATTACATCATATGTACTGTTGTTCTTAATATTTCGGAAAATGAAATATTCTTCTGCTCGCCATGAATAACCATAAGACGCATCATTATCCTTAATGTCCTCATATCGTGTATTCTCCGAATTAAAAATTAGAAAACTTTTTTGTGTGTATTCAGAGTTCGATCCCCACATGTATTGGTAATGCTCTTTTCGGCTTTTACTCAGATAATCAACAGCCATTAACTTTTTTATCCAGTCTTCGGTAACGGTATAATGAATTTTCCCACTCGTGTTTTGAGCAATTGCTTGTCCACAAAGTGTAATTGTTATAATCGCAAGAATTAGTATTTTCTTCATCTTTTGTGTTAGTAGTTTTTGGTTATAATTTTATTTTTTTAGAACATTCCACCTCTGCCGGTTTTCATTTTAGTCTCAAAGCCTTTTAAATTATATGATACGCTCAGCATAAAATATCTTGCTAGAGTTGGAGCCGAAATATATTCACTATAGTTTGCTTGCGCTGTTTGTTGTAGATATAATCTTTGGTTAAGCAAATCGAAGGCTGCAAGTCGAACTTCAAATCTGTTTTTCTCTCCAAGAATTTGTCTAACAGATGCATTTACAATCATCATATCTTTGTCATAATTTAGCTTGTCGTTTTGGTAAATATTCCAATTAAAATTGCTTTCAAAATATGATTTCTTAGCAAACTGCCACTTTATTCCTGCACTAAGGCCATAATTATTAATGGTCTGATTTTGATTCGTCTGGATTGAATATTTTACAGCATTATCAGACGCAGACGCAGAAAAATTAAAATTTAACTTCTGACCAGCAGTGAGGTTAAACCATGCTCTACCAGAATAGTAATCACTGTTTGTTAGATTCTTTATTCCATTTATATATACTGGGTTTTCGTCGTATTTTAGTTGAGCTGATAAATTAAAAGTTAACACTGTTTTGACAATTGGCATACTAGTCCATATATAAGTTTGAAAACTGCTACCTCCTTCAACATTTTCGGGTCTAGAATGTGTAACATATCCAACATTATCAACAAAGTCGGTATATTGATTATAAACTATGCTGTTTTCGATTATACTGTAACTCGCATTAAACGAAAAACTTTTAAAACTTGCCTGGCTCCAGTAGTGCAAACTTGCTGATAAGTCATGTGATATTTCTGAATCTAAATTAAGATTACCCTCTATTTTGTAAAGGGGATTGCTTAATGTAAGTACAGGTTGAAGTTGTGTTAATGACGGTTCATTTACATTGTAAGAATAATCAAGGTTAAAACCGAGATTATTTGGAAACTCAAAATTTGCTGAGAAATATGGAATAAAGTTTTTATAACTTCTTGGCGACACAACTGTGTGCTCAGAAGCTCCCTCAGTAGCAGAAATAATGCCTTTTTGATCAATAATCTGATAAGCTCCTCCAATTGCGATATTTAAACCCTCGTTTCCAAAGTTAAGACTTGTTCCAGCACGATTATAAATAACATCATGTTTGTAAAAGTTACATAAACTATCTACTTGTACAAAGGCACTTAGGGCGTCGTTGGTGATTTTACCCGACTTGTCGTTATTTGCTGAGAAATTGTAAAAACCCATTAACGAAAACATTTTGCCTAATGGCTCCATATAAAGAACACTTGATTTATACAGATTTCCAGTAGTATTACTTTCGTTGAGCAGAGATATTTGTTCCTCAACAGTTGTAGCCATATAGAAACTATTAGTGTTTTCTGCTAGTTGTATAGATGAGTTGTCGTCGATAGTTGCAGAACCACTAATGGCGAAAACTCTTCCTTTTTTCTTGAAATCGTGCTTGTAAATTCCTAGAGCATCAACCGAATAAGAGTTATTGTCGGTACTATCATTAAGATTATTGGAGTTTATTGGTGTAAAATCGGGAGTTTCATACGATTGAAACTGAATTTTCTCTCTGCTAATTCCCGATAGACGAGCATTAACTTTAAAAATGGCAACATTGCTAGAATCAAATTCTATTTCTGCTCGAGTGTTTATTGCATGTGCATTGTTAAATTGATTGAAATCAATTGTCTCATCAAGATTAAATGATGTATCTGGGAGGAAAGTATATCTTTTTGTAATCTGGTCGTAATTAAGGTTGGATTGATTGTAAAAATATCCAGCATTAAACTTTACTTTTTTGTCAAAGTAATTATAGTTGGCGCCGGCACCTGCATTCTTTGTGAAACCACGACCATCAAAGTAGCCGCCCATCATTCCACCACCCATTACCATGTAATGTCCGCCGCCACCGCCACTGAAGCCAAAATCGCCATTGTCGTAATCAGAATAAGCAGAATTTCCTTTAAACTCTGAGTAATCGTCCCAGTTTACACCAGTTTCGTTCATGTTGTTACCATAGCCGATAAAAGAAAGTTGCGATGTTTCATTAAATCGATTAAAACTACCACGAGTAGCCCATCTGTTTTCGGTGCCACCGGCAATTGTAGCTTTACCAAAATATCCTTTTTTATATTCGTCTTTTAGTTCAAGATTCATTACTTTGTCTTGCGAGCCATCTTTTATGCCTGTTAATCGTTCCTGCTCCGATTTGTCGTCATACACCTGAACTTTTGATATCGCCTCAGCATCGAGATTCTTGGTAACACTCGAAGGGTCATCACCAAAAAACGTTTTCCCATCAACATAAATTCTCTTTACATCTTTTCCCTGTGTCGAAACATTTCCATTTGCATCAACATCTATTCCTGGTAGTCGGCGAAGTAAATCCTCTACAGTTGAACCAGGCGGAATTTTAAATAATCTTGCATCATACTCAACAGTGTCTCCACGAATAAACAATGGAGCTTGAGCCGACTTTATTACAACCTCCATAAGTATTGAGGCGATAGGTTCAACTGTAATCAAACCTAAATTTATATCCGCAACCAACGAGATGGGTATGCTCTTTTGCAATGGCATAAAACTGATATGGGATATTTTTAAAATGCAGCCAGTATTCTTTACATTTTTAAAAACAAAGTATCCTTCGCTATTGGTTGTTGTGTAATTTATCAATGTCGAATCCTTGCTGTTAAGAAGCATTATTGTTGCAGCAGGAACTGTCTCTCCCAATGTGTCTTTAACTTGGGCTGATATTGAGATGTGCGAGACTTGCTGTGCGAAAATGTAATTAGTAAAAATAGTAACAATCGTGAGTAGAGCGGCAACTTTTAGAATTTTCATACTTTATTTGTAAAATAACATATATTCAACGTGCAAATATTATGATTTTATTGCTTAGTGTCAAAAATATTTTCAAAATATTTTGTTAATGTTTTTGGTTAGAGGCTCAATTTGTATGCTATTGGAAGGACTCAACTGATTGTTTTGTGATTTGCGATTAGTTATCTTAATAAATGATTATCTATCAAAGTGAAAGTAAGTTGAGAATTCGTGGCCGATTATAAAGGCTGCCATTGCAATGTCATTAAGTTAAGGATATCACAAAATGGTTAATGCCCTACGGGCAAAGTTGAGTCACTAAGCTGCCATTTTTACTGACGTTAAAGCCCGCTGGGCTATAACTTTTTTTTGCTCCGCCAGCTGG
>CAZOHR010000384.1:0-3683 GCA_964579045.1 uncultured Bacteroidales bacterium
CAACAGATAACTGTTCAGTAAAAATAAAAGATAGGCAGCATGGAAACCCATGCTGCCTTTATAAATAAATAGATGAAAAAATTACTTTTTT
The DNA here is from genome assembly GCA_964579045.1 of uncultured Bacteroidales bacterium. Lineage (GTDB taxonomy): Bacteria > Bacteroidota > Bacteroidia > Bacteroidales > ML635J-15 > Bact-19. Next base: position 92 of record CAZOHR010000384.1, read on the forward strand.
TTGCAATATTGTCGTTTTGGAGCCTGCTGATTTATTCGCAGGTTGAGCACGCTTTTAACTACAACTATCCCTTGGAGTGGCAATATGATTGCACCTCAATGACAATGGTTGATAGTAATTACTATATATCCGGTAATATTGCCAGAAACTCACCAGATTGTGCATACTGGCTGTTTGGATACCACGTTTCAAAAATGAATCCTGACGGTATAAAAGACACAACCATATATTATGACAAATGCAATCTGACAGTATATACTGGATGGAAAGGATGTTTGGGCTATCGTGAAGACACTATAGTTTCAGTTGGGATGATCAGTAATGAAATTGACACGAGCAAAGTTTTTGTTTTAGGTTTAAGCAAAGATAATGACACTCTATTTAATTATTATTACTTAGCTGACACCTTAGTAAAACGTTGTTTTAGTTTTGCTTTTACCCATGACGCAAATATAATATTATGTGGCGGAAGTGATAGTACCTATAATGAGTTGTCAGGATTGCCAGAAACAACTTTTTCAAAATCATATTTGCTTAAAACTACAACAAATGGGGAAGTATTATGGTCTAAATCATATTCTTATGGAAGCACCATAGATGGTTGTTGGTCATCTTTTTATAGGGTATTGCCAACATTTGATAAAGGCTTTATTACATTAGGTGTAAGTGGTGATTACGGCAGTCACAATCATAATATGATCCTCAAAACCGACAGCCTTGGCAACCAGCAATGGGTAAAGTTTTATGGTAGTAACATATACAGCAATCCTTTATTTTCAGACATTATTGCTACTCACGATTCGTGCTATATTGTTTGCGGTGCATATACTTACGGCGAAACTTTTGGTGGATTACATCCTTATGATGGATGGCTTATAAAACTTGATAATAACGGAAATGAGAAATGGAATAAAAAATATCGTGACTATGTAGTTGAAAACACAGACTGGAGGGATACAATTTATAATGTTTTTAATGGAATTGCTGAATTTGAAGATGGAAGAATTGCAGTAGTTGCAACCTCCCATAATGGAATTATTTATGGGAGAAAACCAAAATTATACGTTTTTAACGAAGCAGGAGATAGCATATTTACAAAACTTTACGAAACAGTAAATCCATGGTATAATCCTATTACAATACAAATAACAAACGATAACGGATTTGCGATTGCAGGATATGGAGATTTTTATGATTGGGATGAAGAAAATAATGTTTGGGTTAGTTCAAAACGCATTTTTTTAATTAAAACGGACAGTTTAGGAAATGACACATTGATAAATGACATTGCCCCGATACAATCAAACCCGATAATGGAGTTTAAGCTTATCTGCTATCCAAACCCTGCAAGCAGCGAGTTTTTTATTGATTTGCCACAAGGTACTGAGGATGATGTGCTGGAAATATACTCAACAAGTGGTGCATTGGTGCACGAACAAACTGTTGGCAATTTTAATAACCGAGTAGATATTTGTAATGTAAAACCTGGAATGTATTTGGTTAAGTTGAGGGGAAAGGGAGTGTTTGGGAAAATTGTGGTGAAATGAATTAAATAAGTTCCAAAAAGCATTCTCCGCGGAGGAACAAAATACAAAAGATTACTGCTAAGTTTGTAATTTAACTTCGTTGCGCCGCACTGAGTGTATCGAAGTGAGGGCTAAAGCCGTTGTAATTTGAAATTATAAAAGTTAAAACTGCCTCCCTGGCGCACTCCAATCTTCTTTGTCGGCATCGCCTGGATTCCATTTCCATCCATAATCATAAGCATCAATATCAACATCAAAAACAGTTCCTAACCAAGTTGGGCGACCTGGACACGACCATGGTAATAATGAGTTACAACCTTCTGTTGCCATTTCAACAGCGTTTGGAAGGAAATCGCCATCAACATCATCTATACAATTATAGTTGGCCATGTTTGGTCCCCACCACGAAACTAGTTGGTCTTTATGCCGGCCTTCATGACGAATAACCTGTGCAAAGCAATCAATGCCTTCATATTTTGTTCCATCAGGGCGAGAAGGACAATTCATAACAGGTAGGTTTTCTGGAACCCATATTTTTCCTTTAAAAGGATCGTATCTCGCTACAACTCCAGTATTGTACGAATCCAATACTAAACCTAAGCAGGCAAAGCCTGGCAAAGCTATGATAGTTTTATCATCAGGAATTTTTGGAACCACATCAAATTTGTAATTTGTTTTTGCTGAGGTTTTATTCCAATAGTATGCCCAATTTGGAATAGTGCCATCTGGATTGTTTTTTGCATCACGAGGATAGAATATTTCAATTTCTGTTTCTTCGCTAGTGCAATTGCAATCATATTCTTGATAATCGAGTTTAACTCTTTTTTTGCCAAAGGCATTGTTGTTTGACGGTAGCTTCTCAGCTTTATATGTCATTCCTATGCCTTCTGCCGCTGGTTCTTCACTAAGGTAACTCTCTTCTGGACTCATGTACCAACCACTAATGTCTCCGTTATTGATAGATTCTCCATTGTAAAATATTCGACTCGAAAGTTTGATTCTTAGATTGTCATTCTTTGTGTCTGAAAATATGAATTGATATTCTGTGGCTAGATTTTCAGTTTCTTCTACCTTCGGTTTTTCAACTTTACAAAAATTCATTTCATAAGGCTTGCTCTTAAAGGTATTATTATCCTTTGTGTAAACTGCTGTAACTTTTACTTTTCCTGAAGTCTCACCTGTTGCTTTCAAAACTAAAACTGGTGTGCTGCCACCTTCATTTTTAACAATTTTAGGAGTTTTTGCTCCAAGATATTCAATCTCAAATTTCTCAAATTTTCCACCACTGGAATTTGTCCTTGCTGAAAATTCAACTATAGAATCATTGCAAAGACAATGTGGATTAGTAATTTTATTAGTTGTAACAGTAATTTCTGGTTCGTTCATTACTGGTGATAAGCTAAATGTTAATTTACCCTCTAAAGGTTTTAAATCGCTTAAATCATAATTTGTTTTTGCCACTCCTGAGTAACTAATTTGTGGGTTTTGTAGCGAAAAGCTTTTGTCCTTAACACCAGTTCTTAAAGAAAAATTATCTATTAAGGCTTCCTTTTCAATCCTAGCATCTTCAACAAGTGCATAAATGAAAAAGCCTAATGTGTCATCCTTTACGGCTTCAATTTCTGGAGGAATAGTAATTTGGTATCGTTTTTCATAATCACCGATATTAAGATTGAAAGTGTAGGTCATGGTTTCGTAATTAAGCGACAAATATGCAGAATTGTCGTTTTCGATAAGCTTATTTGCAGTTATCACTTCACTATATTTTAGTGAGTCGTAAAATACCTTATCATTAATGTTACCTGTAAAATCTTGTGCATCACCATACCATGAATTTTCATATTCGTCTGATTTTACAAGATTAATTTTACCTGAAAATCCCCAGTTATAAATTGTTCTACATGCTGCCGCTTCCCAATTATCAGTGTATGTTACAATATATGTAAAAGTACCAGTCCAGCGAGTTATGTTTTGTGTTTTATTCTCCTGAGTGGTTTGACATTTAAGGTTTAGTGCGATAAATGCTAGTGGAATAAATAGAAATAAATACTTCATAGTAATCAATT
>CAZOHR010000385.1:0-1884 GCA_964579045.1 uncultured Bacteroidales bacterium
AAAAACATCTTCAACCTTATGGCTAATGAAGAACAAACACATATCGAGTTTTTATCCGACCATTTTGCATATTATCAGAAAAATCAAAAGCTAAATCCTGATAAAGTAAATCTTTCACAGGCAGACGAAAGCATTGCAAAAACTATTTTATCATCTGATTTAAAGAAAAAACTATCCGCCGCTGGCTACGAGGCTGCAGCAATATCGGCAGCTATTGATATGGAAAAGAAAGCAATTGCAGTTTATTCTGAAAGAGCAGAAACAGCAACCGACCAAAGCGAAAAAGAACTTTACAAATGGTTGGCAAACTGGGAAAATGACCATCTCCAAATATTAGCACAACTCGACAAAGAGCTTTTAGAGCAAGTGTGGTACGACAATAGCTTTTGGCCTTTTTAATCTAATTAAATAATATTGCGATAAGATTTACCAAAATTTCTTATTCGCCTTTTGCTTGTGTTGGTTTATTTTGTATTTTTCGGCTTAATTTGAAACACAAAACAGCCATGTTGAGCAAAGAAGATATTATCTATCTAAATAATCTCGGGATAACAGAAGAAAATGCTAATCAGCAAATCGAATTGCTGAAAAAAAACGATAGCTTTTTAACAATAGACTCTCCTGCAACACCTGGGAAAGGTATTTTTATTACTGATAAACCCGAAGAATACACTAAGATTTTTGAACAAAAATCTAATGCATATAAGATATGTAAATTTGTACCAGCATCGGGCGCTGCGACAAGAATGTTCAAGAGGCTGATTTCTTTTCACCAAGAACCGAATCTCAAAAATCTTAACGATGGAGGTTTCTATTCTGTAAAGTCGGGATTTGAAAACATTCACAAATTTGCCTTCTTCAACACTCTCAAATCAAAATGTTCTGATTTGGAAAATTTGGAACAACTTGCCGAAAAAATACTGTATTCTGGTCTAGGTTATGCAGGAATTCCAAAGGGATTGATAGAATTTCATCAATATGGTAAAAATTCCAGAACAGCCTTTGAGGAACACCTACACGAGTCGTCCGAAATGAGTAACGGTGGCAATAAAATTGACATACATCTAACCGTATCAGCCGAACATAAGGATGCATTTGAGAAAAATCTAGCGGAAATAAAATCGAAAACTGGTTTTAACCTTAATGTTGACTTTTCGTTTCAGGAGAAATCAACCGACACCGTGGCCTTGTTTGACGATGGCAGTTTGGTGAGGGATAAAGATGACAAACCGCTGCTCCGTCCTGGTGGGCATGGGGCTTTACTGCAAAATCTCAATAAAATTGATGCCGACATCGTTTTCATTAAAAACATTGACAATCTTACTCATGGAGATTATCTCAAAGAAACTATTCAATATAAGAAAATGCTTGGTGGCATTTTAATAAACATTATTGAAAAGATAACTGAAATCTACAAGAGTGTTAAAGATAGTGATTCAGAGGAAATTATATCGCAAGCAGCAGATTATCTCGCAAAAGAGCTAGGTGCTGATTTTAGCAAAACTCCGAATTTAAAAGAAGAAATCCTGAGGTTTGTTAACCGACCTGTTAGGGTGTGCGGAATGGTGCAGAACACTGGAGAACCCGGTGGCGGTCCTTTTTGGGTTAGAAATGCATATAATACCGTGAGTTTACAAATTGTGGAAAAAGCTCAGATAAATCTGACAATAGACAGTCAACAAGAGCACTTTAATGCTGCAACTCATTTTAACCCTGTTGACCTAGTTTGCTACACGAAAAATAGAGATGGCGAAAAGTTTGACTTGAATAATTATGTTGATCATAATGCATGTTTTGTTTCAGAAAAAACTCATCAGGGCAAAAATATCCGGGTTCTTGAACATCCTGGCTTATGGAATGGCGCTATGGCCAACTGGCTAACCG
>CAZOHR010000385.1:1984-3668 GCA_964579045.1 uncultured Bacteroidales bacterium
CGGGTTCTTGAACATCCTGGCTTATGGAATGGCGCTATGGCCAACTGGCTAACCGTTTTTGTTGAGGTTCCTTTGATTACTTTTAATCCAGTTAAAGAGCTTAACGATTTGTTGAGAAATGAACATCAGCCTAAATAAAATCGGATGCCACAAAATACATATAAGAACAAACTGATTATACTGCTGATTATCGTTGTACTATTTGCTGATCTTGCTTATTCATTCAGACAATACCTAGCTAATCCACTAGATTGGGATATGGCTGGGGGAATTATCCCTAACGAAAATGTAATGCCTGTATTAAATCATCCGTTGGGTTTATATGCGATTTACGAAGATGTAGATTATCCTAACCCTAACCGATTTTTTAGCCATTGGTCAATTTATGAATATTTCAGCAAAATGCCGGTATTTTTGCAAAACTTTATGTCACCAATTGATAGTGTGTATTGGTCAGGAGCAATAGCTAAAATTATTTTACATATCGGTTTTTTAATTGTTTTAATGATTCTATTTACTGGCGACAAAAGAATTTTTACAAAAAAATCACTAATTGCCTTCTTACTCATCACACCATTATTTCAGGTTTATGGCTACCAAAATCATATGGGCATTATCGAAAAGTCAAACACCTACTTATTCTTCTACACACTTCCTATGTTGCTGTTGTTGATTTATTTTACGCCATTTATCCTTCGGACTTATTATAAAACAGAGTTAAAACTTTTTTGGTATCATAGAATCATTTTTATTATTCTTGCTTTTGTTATTAGCTTAAGCGGGCCACTTAACCCTGGTATTATACTGATTTTCAGTTCTCTGTCTTTTTTACATTTGTTGTTTACCCATTTAAAACTACAGCCGAAAAAACCGATTTTTCAGAACTTTAAGACTTTCTTTAAAAATATACCACCCGACTATTTGTTTTTTTTAATTCCAGCCTCACTTCTCTCCGTTTACTCTCTATATCTAGGCTCTCATAACAATGTCAACTCTTTATATCAAATGCCAATTGTTGACATTTACAAGCTTCTTCCAAAAGGATTTTTCCTACAATTTTTTCAGAAACCTGGATTCCCAATAATATTTTCAATTATCGCAATTAATTTTTTCTTCCTAAAAAAATATAAAAGTGAACTATCGAGTAATCTTTTCAAATCATATCTATGGGTTTTGATATTTTGTCTGCTTTACATTCTTCTACTGCCAATTGGTGGCTATAGAGACTATAGACCTTTTGTCCTAAGATACGACACAATTTTGCCAGTGACAATAGCGATATTTTACATTTACATTTCAGGATCAATTTCAATTGCAAATATTCTTAGAGGCAAAACGAAAACCATTTACATTTCCGTCATTATTCTTGTTGCTATAGCTTTTTTAAACGCAGACAGACCAAATTTCAAGGACAATTTATGTGAAAAGGAAGCTCTGAATTTAATCGCAGCAACAAGTTCCGATAGTATTTCACTAAATTGTGATTGTAAAGTCATTGCATGGAATAAGCAAACATCTTTTAAAGAAAACGCCCAAAATTCAATTTTACTTTACAAATGGGGAATTACAAAAAAGCTCACAGCATTTTCTAACAATTAAATTCATATTAGACAAGCATGAAAATCAGCTTAAAAAAAATACCACTTTCAGTAAAAATCCTTGGTGGAATGGCTTTAGGTATTGC
>CAZOHR010000386.1:0-1346 GCA_964579045.1 uncultured Bacteroidales bacterium
GAGATGGAAGCACATCGAGAGATTACACATATGTTGACGATATCATCTCAGGGATAATGAAAGCAGTTGATTACAAGGTTTCCAAATTTGAGACATTTAATCTAGGCAATGGAAATCCGATAAAACTTACTGATATTATCACAATGTTTGAAACAGAAACAGACAAAAAAGTAAATATCGAATTTGTTGAATCAATTACTGGAGAATCTGATATTACTTGGGCAGACAACTCCAAGGCAAAAAGACTTATGGATTTTGAGCCTAAAACCGACATTCGTCAAGGAATAAAAAACTATTTGAAATGGTATAAAAACGATATTGTATAGTTTATGGAACACAAACTGATAAGCCCTAATCATAGAACTAGTCTTCACTCCTATCTGAGACTAATATGGGATTATCGTTATTTTTCACATTCACTTGCTGTTGGAGAAATCAAAAATAAATACGCCCGTACATTCACCGGAATATTCCTTAGTGTTATTCAAACTCTAATTGGTCTTGCTGTATATTGGCTTATTTTTGGAATAGCTATCAAAATTGACACTGGTGACATCCCTTATCCTGTTTTTGCAATGCCCGGAATTATTGTTTGGCAGTTTTTTTCATATTTGGTAGGAAACAGTAGCGGAGCATTAACCAACTCAGAACATCTAATCAACAAATTATATTTCCCACGAATAAACCTAACTCTTGCCAAAGTTCTACCTGGATTAATTGACTTCGGAAGCGGATTTCTAGTCTTTACAGTAATATTTTTAATTTTTGGCGTCAGTTTATCAATTTCGTGGTTGGCAATTCCATTAGTAGTTGTTGTTTTAATAATATGTGGACTGGCACTTGGATTATGGACAAGCATTTTGTCCCTTTACATCCGCGATTTAAGTCAAATTATTATTCAAATCACCAATTTTTTAATTTTTGTTACTCCAGTATTCTACCCCGGAACAATTGTACCAGAGAATTTCAAATTCATTCTCTACTTAAATCCAGTAGCAGGAGTAATTGAATACTTCAGAGCAATTTTATTTGGCTCTAATCTTCCCGAGACAGGCTATTTAATTGGATTTGGGATTATCGCCGTACTTTTTATTTCCGCAGTTATGGTTTATAAACGTATCGAAAAACGAATAACCGACTTATTATGAGAAACGAGAAAGCCATAATAATAAAGGGATTAAGCAAAGAATACTTTAAAAAAGATTCTTCTCGAATTGGCTTTTTAGATAAGTTAAAGCAAAACAAATCCGGTCAATCATTTTTTGCACTCAAAGATATAAACCTCGAGATAAACAAAGGCGAAGTTATTGGAATTATTGGACCAAATGGTGCAGGCAAAAGCACTC
>CAZOHR010000386.1:1356-3654 GCA_964579045.1 uncultured Bacteroidales bacterium
GCCCGACCGTTTACCCAAGGCGCGGCCTGAGTTTAGCTGAAGTTACGCCGCCAACAAGTGGAAGTGTAGAGATATTTGGTAAAGTTGCTTCGATACTAGAAATCGGAATAGGTTTCCAACCAGAGTTATCGGGCTACGAAAATATTTTTCTATCGGGTCAACTTTACGGACTGTCAAAGAAGCAAATTCATTCCAAACTAGATAAGATTGTCGAAATGTTTGGCTTTCCAGACTTTATAAATACCGAGGTAAAGCACTATTCATCGGGAATGTACATGAGGTTGGCCTTTTCGATTATTATCAATATCGAGGCAGATATTTATTTGTTTGACGAGATATTGAGTGTTGGGGATGCTGCGTTTCAGGAAAGAGCATTGAAAGAGATTTCTCAAATTCACAAAAATGGTTCAACTGTTTTAATTGTAACGCATGTTCCAAAAACGATATATAATTTATGTGATCAAATGATGTTACTTAAATGTGGCTCTTTGATTATGTTCGACTCCCCAAACAAAGTAATTCTAAAATACCAAGAGAATGCAAATAGCTTTGATCATTCGAAGCTGAATAAATTGAACAGCTTGGATGCTATAGATTTATTAAAGTTAAAAGGTAAAGTTTCATCAGATTATAAGAATCAAATTGAGTTGTTATCTTTTAGTATTTCTAATCCAGAAAACAACGTTGATTACCTCAAATGTCACCTAGATACAATCATTGAATTAGACATAGAATACCTCGCATTAGAAGATTTCAAAATAGCAATGGTAATTTCGGATTTAAATGGAACTGTTATAGTTTCACACATTACTGAAGTGTTAAAATGTGATGTAAGGAAAAAAGAAAAATACATTTTCAACATTCAGAAGAACACTTTTAATGAATCAAAATATAGTTTTGAAGTACTTATAATAGATAGCTACCACGAAATTAAAATTGGGTATCGTAATCTTATCGATATAATTATAATTGATGAAAAAAATAGTGTATCTACTTCACTAGGATATATCAATCTGCCGATTGAAACAAAAAGAATCAGAATTGATTGACAAATTTCAAGTGGATTGATATTCAACAATTTGTCTTAATTGTGTTGAGAATAAAATTCAATAATCTTGTCTGAAACTAGCTTAACTTGCTCAAAATTGATATTAGGATAAATTGGTAACGACAATAAAAGATCTTGATTCTTTAAAGACATTGGGAATTCTTCTGGCAGAATGTTTAGATTTGAAAAAACAGGAAGAAATGGCAACGCAATTGGATAATGGATCCCAGTACTAATATTATTCTTTGAGAGATATTCCTGTAACTCGTACCGTTTATCAGCTTTAATTACAAATAGGTGAAAGGTATGTGTACTGAATTGCATAACTTTCGGTAATTCAATTGACGAGCAATTCTTAAGTAATTCGAAATAATATCCAGCAGCGATACGTCGTTTTTCATTCCAAACATCAATATACTTTAGTTTAATGTTTAATACTGCAGCTTGCACACCATCTAAACGCGAATTAAAACCAATTATTTGATGTTTTGATTTTCTATATTCTCCATGATTCCTGAACAAGCGAAGATTGAGAGCTAAATCATCATTATCGGTTACAATACAACCAGCATCGCCAAGAGCTCCAATGTTTTTTCCCGGATAAAACGAAAACACAGCCACTTGGCCAAAAGTCCCAAGTTTTTTATCTCTGTATGATGCAAAATGCGATTGAGAACAATCCTCGACTAGAATTAGATTATTATCATTGCAAATTCGTTGAATTTCAACAATATTAGAAGCTTGTCCATACAAATGAACTGCGAGAATGGCTTTGGTATTAGCAGTAATTTTATTGGAGATTCTATTTACATCAATATTATAATACTCATCATTGTCAACAAAAACAGGAACTGCACCACATAAACTAATGGCTTCCGCACAAGCAAAAAAAGTATTTGCTGGAAGAATAACCTCATCACCACTTGATATCCCCAACATCTTGAAAGTTACAAATAAAGCTGCAGTACCGCTTCCAACTCCTATGCAGTGTTTAACACCAAGTTTACTTGCAAAGTTAGCTTCAAACTCCTCAACTTGCTTACCCCCAACAAAAGCACTATTCTCTATAATGCTTTTAAATGAGTCCATCAATTCGTTAATAATACTTAAATGCAGACCTGACAAATCGTTAAAAGGAACATTCATAATCATATACTATTAATTAAGCACAATAATAATAAAGTTTTTACTAGCATTAAACTAATCCCCAATCTTAGGACAAGATTAATACAAAGTTAAGATATTCTCTT
>CAZOHR010000387.1:0-3581 GCA_964579045.1 uncultured Bacteroidales bacterium
TCTGATAAAGCTTTCTTTTTGATTATGGTGAATTCTTAATGTGCATTAAGAGTTATACATTTTCCTGTTAATGAAGAGTTCATTTATAAAAGGAATTCTATTGCCAATTGTTGACTCACTAATAAATATTCGATTAGGGTTGAAACCTTTAAAAATTATTATATTTGAACTCGAAAATATTTATTTCTTAATCGGAGATTGTAATTTATAATAGACTTAATTTTAATATTGTGAACCAAGATAGCGAAATACTTCTTGAAATTAAAGGAAAGGGATTGAGACAGCTTGTTTCTAGGATTTTGCTCGTTTTGTGGATTGTCTTTGCTATTAACATGTGGGACCATAACCCGATTTTCTTTTTATTTAGTATTGTTGCTTCATTATTACTAATTTGCTTTACTACTAAGGATACAATTGTTATTAAAAGAAATGAATTTGAGATAAATTATAGAAGTTGGATCCCTTTATTTGATTCTTCATTTCAGTGTTTTTATTCTGAAATTGATGAAATATCATACGGGCAAGTGGATTTAGAATTTAAAGATGTTTTGCGTAGAATTCTATTCGCAGGAATGGATATTTCGGTGAGAAAAAGAAATAGCATAAGAATTAGAACTATAGAGAATAGAATATATTACTTTACACCTAAAGTTCCCGAAGAAGGTTTTCGAATTGCTGTAGATTTTATAATAGAACAAGTTTCTCTTAAAGTAAACTCGAAAGATGCGATGGAATTTAGTTCTAATGCTGAATAGTGTTTAATGTTTTCCTTTGAGAAAACTTTAAGAAAATATTTAGCAAAATCCGAGTTGACAACGTTATACATCGAGATCTATGATTACTTCGACTCGCCGACTTTTTTATTTAAGTTCTCACTATTAATCATTACTCTCTCCCCGAATTAATGTTTATTAGTTTTCTCATTCCGTTTGTAATTCGTTTTTCGAATGAGTCGTTGTTGGTGTCTTTACCCATATTCTCGGTTTTGTCGGTGCCATGACCGTAAATCTCTTCGAGTATATGAGCATACTTTTTATAAATTACATTTCTTCGCAATTTTAAAGTTGGAGATAGCTCTCCCGTAGGTTGCGACCATTCTTCGCATACTAGTCGAAAGCGCTTAATCTTTTCGTGATCGCCAAGAGTTTGGTTTACTATATCTATCTCTTTTTGAATCTTTTTAACAATTTCAGGATTTTTGACTAGCTCGGTATTGTCGCGGTAATGAATTTTGTATTTGCTGGCAAAGAAATGAAGGTAATTGAAGTTTGGAGAAATTAGCGCACTGACAAACTTTTCGTTTTCACCAACGATCATCAGTTGCTCGATGTGACTCGAAGACTTAAACTTGTTTTCGATTACCTGCGGCGCAATATATTTTCCGCTTGAGGTCTTGAAAATTTCTTTTTTACGGTCGGTAATTTTAAGATATTTGCCGTCAATAAATTCACCTATGTCGCCGGTGTGAAACCAGCCCTCTTCATCAATTACTTTTGCTGTTGCTTCGGGATCTTTGTAATATCCTAGCATAATGTTAGGACCTTTTGCAAGAATTTCACCGTCATCGGCAAGTTTAAGTTCAACACCTTTAAGAACTGGACCTACAGTGCCTAATCTCGCGTTGTCCCAATCCATCCAGTTTACTGCTAGAACAGGCGATGTTTCACTTAGCCCATAACCTTCACAAATTCTAATGCCGGCTGCGGTAAAAAGTCTGGCGAGGCGCACCTGTAATGACGCTCCTCCCGAAACCACTGCAACAATATTGCCTCCCATAGCAGCTTGCCATTTTTTAAAGACAAGTTTGCGAGCAATGGCCAAACGAAAATTGTAGTAAGCAGAATTTTTTCCTCTATCGTCGTACTTCGCTCCAATTCGCACGGCCCAAAAGAAAATCCAACGCTTTATACCTTTTAAATCTTTGCCGATAGAGATGATTTTATCGTAAAACTTTTCTAAAACTCGTGGCACTGAGTTGAAAAGATGAGGTTTGATATCTTTAAGGTCGTTAACTATAGTGCCAAGACTTTCGGCATAGTAAATTGAAATGCCTTTCATCTGAAAAGAGTAATTGAGCATTCTCTCGTAGATATGACATAGTGGTAGGAAACTTAATGCTTTTTGACCATGGTCTATTGGGACGATTGGCCTAACACCGCTTGCATTACTAATAATGTTTTTATGCGAAATCATTACACCTTTGGGATTTCCTGTAGTTCCAGAGGTATAAATAATTGTGTGTAAATCATCTTCATCAACAGCACTTTTTATCTGATTTAGCTGTGCCATCAGCTCTTCCTCTCGTTCTTGTGCTTCCTGAATTAACGAAACCCAATTCTCGATTCCTTCGATATGATGAAAAGTAAATACCTTCTCAATTTCTGGGATTTTATCAGCTATTGGCTTAAGCTTTTTGTAAAGTGCCGCATCGGAGACGATTATTATTTTAGCTTCTGAGTGTCGGATAATATATTCTAGCTCTTCTGGTCCCAAGGTAGTATAAATGGGTACATGAACTAATCCTGCCAAAGAAATTCCCATATCTGCTATGTTCCAATGGGGAAGACTTTGCGACATTGTAATTATTTTTTCGCCTTTTGTAAAACCTTTGTTTATTAATCCACATGCAAAAAGATGTGAATACTTATAGTAATCCTGAGCCGAAAAATTTATCCACGAACCTTTATCCTTATATGAGAAGGCATCTTTTAGGTTAGCGTAATCAGATTTATAAAGCTCTAAAATGTCGAAGACACGTTTGATTTCCATATCTTAAAAATTTTAATCTAATGTAATTGACTAGGGATTCCAGTGCTTGTCGGTCTTTGTAAACGGACAAGTGCCACATTTTTTAGGGTGTTTAATTACTGATGAAAACCAGTGTTTGTAACCAATGGAAAAAGAAAATGTATTTGGTTGATGACCATATAAAACCGAAAGTGTTATGTCGTTTTTGTCATTAAGGAAGAGGGCATACTCTAGCTCTGCCATAAATCCAACTTTATATTCCCAGTCTCCATTTGCCGACCATGAATTGTCAGTAATATAACCTAGAATTGTGGTCCAGGATTCTCTACCATATAAATTTCCTCCAATGCCAATGCTAACAGAGTTTCGCCAAACCTGAAAAAGACGTTGTTTTACTCCAAGGTGAAGAAAAATGCCTGGTTTTGAAGCTGCATCACTTAAAAAACCAAACATTGCACGCATGGCAAAGGTGTCGGATCGTAAAAATGTTTCCCATGAAAGAATAAAACATGGCTCAGTAATAAATATTCCATTGGCATCTATTCTGTTTTCGAATAGATGTGAGTTTTTTTCATTAAAAGGATGTACGCCTAGAGGTGCAAATTTAATCTGAATAGTAGATTGAGAATTTGCTGCCAGACTCATGAAGAGAACTAAAAGTAAGCTTGTGAATATTTTATAAAAGAATCTATTCATAAATTATTGGCTTTATTCAATATGCTTATTAATAACTGAAATTCTATTAAATTTATTTCAAAAATAGATATTATTTGTTTTAATGATGCCACGAATTAGTGATATTTATCAATATTAAATTGTGAAGAGAGCGATTA
>CAZOHR010000388.1:0-3573 GCA_964579045.1 uncultured Bacteroidales bacterium
TGTTGGACATATAGATATATCCTTGATTAGCGGACGTTTGTGCAACAGCACCATTGCCGTTTATTGTTACTCCATTCCACAGATAATCATTCCCGGCTGAACTAAGTGATTATGGATGGAAATGGAATCCAGGCGATGCCGACAAAGAAGATTGGAGTGCGCCAGGGAGGCAGTTTTAACCTATTTTCCTCTAACCATAACAAAATCTTCACGATGCACTATTCCATCAAGCTTACCCTCTATATAGGCATATAGGCTATCTGGGGCAACATAACGATAAACGATTGTCTGTGGATAATCGTGCTCAGGATTGCTGAAAGTGAAGGTATTTTCTTCTACAGAAATGAGTTTAAATGCTACACCCTCTCCATCATTTTGGTCTGATACACTTACGATATAATTCACGTTATCATTCTTCTCTTCTAAAATAATATATTCGGAAAAGACTGTGTCTCCATCCATCATCATATAGCTTTCGCCAACAAACTGAGTATCGGTTGATTTTTGCCAATTTTCGTAAAACTCAAATTCTTCAGTTATATTCAACCAATTACCCTCGAGCCAGTCGAAATCCTTAAGCGAACAGCTTTCCTTTACTTCAATATCTTTCTTTTTATTTTCAGTTTTTTGCCCACACGACCATATTCCTGTAGCTAAGACAAATAAAATCAGCAATATTTTACAATTCAACTTCATAACCAGAGGCAGGTATATCAATGTTTCTAAATCCTTTTTCTTTAAGATAGCCACGATAAAATTCAGCAGCCTTTAAATCGCCATGCACAAGGAAAATATTCTGTAATTCCTCTTTATTCTGACATGAAATAAAATCTGCCATTTCCTTATAATCACCGTGTCCGCTAAAAGATTCAAGTCTCTTAATATCTGCTTTAATATAATGTTCTTGTCCAAAGATTGAAATCTTTGCTTGTCCTTCTTGCAACCTAGCACCTAAAGTAGTTGGTGCACAATAGCCAACAATCAGAATTGTGTTTCTTGGATTACTGATACTATTTGCAATATGATGTTTTACACGACCAGCCTCCGCCATGCCCGATGCAGAGATAATAACACAAGGTTTCTCGGTAGCATTAAGCTTTTTAGATTCCTGCACAGTCTTAACATAATGTAATCTTTCAAATCCAAATGGATCAGGATCACTTTGCATACTCTCGAGAAGTTCATCGTTAAAGCATTCGGGATGCATCCTAAAAACTTCGGTAACATTTACTGAAAGAGGGCTATCGACATAGATGTCAATTTTGGGTAAGATACCATCGTTTGACCACTCATTTAGCAATTTAACAATCTCCTGAGTTCTGCCCACACTAAAGGAAGGAATTATCAACTTTCCACCTTTGTACACACAAGTATCTTTTACAATATCTAACAATGCAAATTCCGACTCATGATTAGTATCGTGGATTCTATCTCCATAAGTTGATTCAGTTATCAGTATATCAGCTTGTGGGAATGGAACAGGCGATTTTATTATTCGATTTGTTGGTCGTCCGATATCACCAGTATATGCAATATTCTTAATTCTACCATTTTCGAAGATACTTAGATTTACAACTGCACTACCTAACATGTGACCAGAATTTGTAAATCTCACAGTAATATTATCATCAATTTTAAATTTTCTATCGTAGGCCACTCCGATAAACAACTTCATACTTTTTACGGCATCTTCGTGAGTGTAAATTGGTTTAACTTTAGGCAAACCCTTTTTTACGAGTTTCTCATTATACCACTTGATATCATGCTCCTGAATAAAACCAGAATCGGGCAACATTAAAGAACACAAATTTCTAGTTGCATCAGTACAAATAACAGAGCCTTCGAATCCGAGAGTGTACAAATAAGGCACTAAGCCCGAATGATCGATATGAGCATGGGTTAAAATAATATGATCTATCTCTCTTGGTTCAAAACCAAGATTTCTATTCATTTTGTCAGTATCTTGTCCTTTACCCTGAAACATACCGCAGTCGAGCAGTATTTTCTTTCCACTATCAGTAGTTATTAGATGTTTACTTCCTGTAACCTCGTGTGCTGCACCTATGAATTTAATTTTCATATCTCGAATTTTCTAATTATTTAAAATATTCATTTTTTCACTTATAAATTCCATCCATTCATCTCGATGTTTGGTTTCAAAGCGATAGTCTTGACCAGTTTTATCAACCAATTCAAAAATATTTGAGGCATTTTTTCCATCAATAGCCGAAATACTCTCTATGGTATTGAAAGGTATAATAACCTCGTTGTTCTTTTTTTCAAAATTAAACTTGAAAATAGAATTCAAAAGACCTAAACCTCTAATTTTAGTTCTTTTAGATTCGAATACAAATTCATTATCAGTGAGATACATCTCTGCTTGTTTTACAACAAACTTTGATTTGAGATAAGTAGCTTTTTGTTGTTTTAAAACTCGTTCATAATTTTTCATATCACCAAGCTTTTAGTCTTCAGCTAAAACAATAATTCGGTCGTTTTCCTCAAATTTTAATTTCTTGCTCTTATCAGGATTAATTGTAACTCCATATGCTTTAGAGCTGTCACCAGCTAATGAAGCAATTTTATACCCGATTGCAATTTCGCCTTTACGCTTCGCACTTTCCAGAATAGTATAGAAGTCCATTTCCTCATAGATTTTTACATAATTACCAGCAGGTTTAAGATAAATCTCACTTCCTTCCGATCTAAGTAAATCTTCAAACACACGCATTAAATCTTTGTTCTCCGAAACCTGACTCATCATTAAGCTAATCAATTTGTCGCTTACAATAAAGTCATCTACTTTAGTTACGCTAGCCAAATCGCGGTTTTTAATATCGAGCATTTCGCTCACGATTTTTAAATTTTTACCGGTTTCAGCAGAAATACGTCTTAAATGGAGAAGAATAATAAGAGTAAGCGCATCAGCCTCTTGAATTTCCATACGATCGTCGTAACACAAAACCTGAACATTATCATAAGAAGTTACATCGAGACTGTCAATAACTTCTCTAGAAGTAGTTTCAGCCTGAACAAAATCAATAGTAGTATTATTTAAAGCCGATTTCATTAAATTAAATTCGAACTCATCAAACTCATAATCAGAAACGATTTTAATATAAGATCCCTTGGCCACATATTGATCCATCTCACGGATTAAAATTGGACCACGTAGATTCCAACCAAGAATAAGTGTTTTTTCAGGACCAGCATCAGGTTCGGTTAAATTTACAATAACGTCTTCTCTTATTTTAAAATCTGATTTTCCGGATACAACCAAGGTGTCATCATCTTCAGTAATCGCAATAACTTTATCTCCTTTTTGCATTATATAATCCATTGGAGGATTTACGGCACAAGTACCGTCAGCATACTGCAGCCCCATAACAGCAGAAGATTCATAAGAAAATACTGCATCGGCAAAAGTTTTACCAACAAGCTTTGGTTCTTCATTAAAGTAAATCTCGGCACCATCAAAATCCATAAGTTCTTGATATACCACACTTAAGCCACTCTGACGACTAGTCTGAACCATTATTCTAGCAAAAATATCATCAGTTAAAACAAGTTCAA
>CAZOHR010000389.1:0-3560 GCA_964579045.1 uncultured Bacteroidales bacterium
GCCTAGGTATAGTTCTTTTTCAAGACCAAAATCGACTAGCCTATGAGTTACAAACATATCCAACTCTTCAAAACTTCCTCCGTCGAGTAAAAGATCAATACGTTCACGAGCACTCAATTTCCCCTTAGCATGCTGAGCTTCTAGTCTCTTGATGCCACCGCCAAGACGTGCTTCTGCACGCATCTCAACGAGTTTTTTAATTTTTTCTTCGATTGCCATTATAAATTTGTTCTAGTGGTAAAGTATTAAATTATTTATTTTTGTCTTCACAAATTTCTGTAAGTACTCCAAAAGTTGATTTTGGATGTAAAAAAGCTATATGTAAGCCTTCTGCACCTTTTCGAGGTGCTTTGTCGATAAGACTTATTCCTGATGTTTCGAGATGTTCTAGTGCATTTTCAATTCCATGAGTTGCAAATGCAATATGATGAATCCCCTCACCTTTCTTTTCAATAAACTTACCAACTGGTCCTTCGGGATCGGTTGATTCAAGCAATTCTATTTTAGTTTGACCAATTTTAAAAAAGGCTGTTTTTACTCGCTGATCTTTAACTTCTTCAACTGCATAGCAAGTTAAACCTAAAACTTCTTCGTAATACTTCCTTGCTTCATCAATAGATTTTACAGCAATACCAATGTGTTCAATGTGAGATAATTCCATTTTTATTATTTTAACATTCAAGATGGGCAAATATAGAAAAAGCGCTTTACAATAACCAAGAGAAAAATCAGTTTTTTATAATATTTTTTATTTTCCAATTTATTTTAGTAATTTCGAAAAATAATTCTTAATCACAGACAACTTATTTAAAAACTTAACGTCATTAAAACGAAAACAGAAGATATGAACCTGGAAAGCCAAGAGGATGTAAAGCTGATTGTTGAAGGATGCATAAGGGGAGACAGAGACAGTCAACAGCTGCTATACAAAGCTACTTACGGCAGAATGCTAGGGATGTGTCTGAGATATGCAAAAGATAAAGATGAAGCTAAAGATTTCTTGCATGATGGGTTTTTAAAGGTCTTTGAAAAGATTAAATATTTTAAGCAAACCGGATCGATTGAAGGTTGGATACATAGAATTATTGTAAATAACACTATTGATTGTATTAGAAAGAAAAACAAAATGTGTTTTAACAATGATTCGGATGCAAGTCTTTTAAACCTAACAGACGATTCGGAAGAAAGTCTTGAGAAACTAAATACAATGAACGCAAGTGCAGAAAAAATCATTGAGCTTATTCAGGAACTTTCGCCAGCTTATAAAACTGTTTTTAACCTTTATGTGATTGAAGATTATTCACATAAAGAAATTGCAGAAATGCTTAATGTAAGTATTGGTACTTCAAAATCCAATCTTGCAAAAGCCAAATTTAGATTAAAGAATTTATATATTGAGAAATACGGTAATATCAATGAATGATATGAAAAACATAAAAGAAATACTTTCAGACTTTGAGGTTCCATACGACCACAACGACTGGGTAAAATTGGAGAAGAGTCTGCCTAAGTCACCAGGTATGAGTGGTTTTACTAAAACCATTTTGGTGGCATCTGCACTCATCGTTGCTGTTTCAGGAGTTTATCTACTTACTCTTAATAAAGAGAAAATTGATAATCCTCAGAAAACTAATAACTCAAACCCGCAAGCAGTTGTTTCTGAAGTAAATTCAGATATCAGCACATCGGACATTAATAATAACACTAATTCTAACATTAATTATTCTTCTGCAAATAATATTGATCCTCTAGCAAATAATACCATTGAAACTGGAGATGTTCAAACAAATGACAACACTGCTAAATTAATCACTGATGTGTCAAATAATGATACTGAAAATTCAACCCAGATAAACACAACTGAAAAAACAAATAATACTTCAACTAATGTTGTCAATAGTATTCCTAATGTTGAAAAATGCAGCTTTAAGGTACAGATAATTGACAATTGCATACCGGCAAAAGTAAAATTCATTGCAGAAAATATTCCAGATGGCTGCGAGGTTATTTGGAGTACAGACGAAAATCTTCGACTCTATGGCAAAACAGCGGAACATACATATTTGGAGGCAGACAATTTCGAACCATCAGTTAAAGTAGTTTATAACAATCAAGATATTAAAACTGAAAAACTTGGAACAATTACTATTAACCAACCAAGTTTAGTGAAAATTAATTTTGATAATTCAGAAAATTCATATTACTTTACTTGCAATATTACTGATGAGATAGATTATTTGTGGAGCATTGATAATCAACAATTTAACGAAAAAGAAATTACTTATGTTTTTGAAAAGTCAGGAGAGCATTCAGTAAAATTAGTTGCCGTTAATGAATTTGGATGTAAATCTGAAGCATTTGAGAAAATAAACATTGTGATTGAACATGTATATTTTATTCCAAATGCATTTATTCCAAATAGTAACGGGGTTAATTCAAGCTTTGGCCCGATTGGTGAAAATATGGATTTCGAATCATACCAGTTAGTAATTGTTGATGGAAATGGAACAACAGTATTTACATCTGACAAACCTCAATTTATGTGGAATGGCAGAATTAATAATATAGGTGATGAAGCAAGAGCCGGATTCTATTTGTGGGAGATTAAAACTCTTGATAAATTCGGAAATCTTCAAACTAAAAAGGGAAGAGTAAACTTAATAAGAAATTAAAAATATAATTATGAAAAAAAGATTGC
Organism: uncultured Bacteroidales bacterium; assembly: GCA_964579045.1. Classification (GTDB taxonomy): domain Bacteria; phylum Bacteroidota; class Bacteroidia; order Bacteroidales; family ML635J-15; genus Bact-19. Next base: position 2,699 of record CAZOHR010000389.1, read on the forward strand.
TAATTATTACTTTAATACTTTCAACTTTTGGAAGTTTTGCTCAGGAAGCAAATTTAGAATTCGTTCAAAAGAAAGCAATTAATAATGGTTACACAGTTTATTTTCAGGTTGAAAACGCTGTAGATCAAGATCATGCTGAAAAAATATTAAATGATTTATTAAGTGATAATAATGTTTATAGCGGTAGATATTTCAAAAGCGGTTCAGGTAAAGACAGATACCAGTTAGATATTAATTCTAACGTCACTGCCAGTTACATAAGGAATATTTTACTTACAAATAATGTTGATTACGACTACAGCACTATCATTGTTAACGGGGTTAACCCAGAAAGAATGAACAGTGTCGAGGTGATACAAAGTGAGAAATATAGTCCAGAGGGATCTAATTTTCCTGTTTTTGAAAAAACAGGAAACAGTGATGTCGATAATCAGAATTACAGCAAATCCAAAGATGAATGGATAAAGCAAAATCCTGTAGAATATGAAAATATGCTAAAGGAATTAGAAAATAAATAGATCAACCATTATTATAAAAAGAATAGTATTAGTCTAAATTAAAAAAACCACATATTATGCGAAAGATATTACTTTTTGCTGCACTAACGACTTTGATGTTCTCAATAAACAGCAAAGTTTTCGCCGTTTGTTCAGGAGCGACACTGGCTGGAGCTTTAGTCCCCACTAGCACCTTTCAAACAATAAATGTTAATACACATAACTATTATACGTTTGTTGCAACCTATGCAGGAGAAACTTTTGTTTTCTCTTTTTGTCAGGGCGGTGGCACTAACTCCGTTGATACACAATTGGAGATATACAGTGGAAGTGGAACTGGTTCGCCTTTAGCGGCTTTTTTTAAT
>CAZOHR010000390.1:0-3554 GCA_964579045.1 uncultured Bacteroidales bacterium
ATAATTATTGGTGCTGGTCCAGCAGGGTATTTTGCTGGGTTGCAGTGTTTGTTAGTCGGTTATAAACCAATAATTATTGAAAGGGGAAAATCTGTTGATGACAGAAAATTCGACATTGCTAAACTAAATAAGGAGCAGATTATAAATCCAGAATCAAATTATGCATTTGGCGAAGGTGGTGCTGGGACATATTCTGATGGAAAGTTATACACACGTAGTAAAAAAAGAGGCGACATAACCGAAGTTTTACAAATTTTACACTTATTCGGCGCACCCGAAGACATTCTTATCGATTCGCATCCACATATCGGCACAGACAAGTTGCCAGGAATAATGAAAAATATTCGCGAAAAGATAATTGAATGTGGTGGAGAAGTTCATTTTGAGACTAAGGTAGTTAAGCTGCTAATTGAAGATAACCAGATAAATGGTGTTGTTTCAGAAGCTGGAGCTGAGTTTTTATCTTCAAATGTAATTTTGGCAACTGGACATTCGGCAAGAGACATGTATTACCTACTCGATTCGCATAAGGTACAGCTAGAAGAAAAAGGCTTTGCCATGGGAATCAGAGTAGAGCATCAGCAAGATCAAATCGACAGTATTCAATATAAACGAAAAGAACGAGGAGAATTCCTACCAGCGGCCACATACAATCTTACTAAGCAAATTGACGGTCGCGGAGTGTATTCGTTTTGCATGTGTCCAGGTGGAACAATTGTGAGTTCAATTACAGAAAAAAATCAGATTGTTATTAATGGGATGTCTAATTCGCGCCGTAATTCGCCGTATGCAAATTCGGGTATTGTTGTCGAACTTCGCCCAGAGGACTATTATATGTACTCCGACAATAAGGTGTTTTCAGGTTTAGAGTTCCAGCGACAACTCGAAAAAATGGCCTTTCAAAATTCAGCTTCTGGAATAAAAGCACCAGCACAGCGACTCGAAGATTTTGTTAAAGGTAGAATTTCTTCAAGTTTACCAGAAACTTCGTATTTCCCTGGCTTGGTTAACAGTCCTATGCACTTTTGGCTACCCGACGTAATAGGCCTAAGACTAAGAGAAGCATTCAAAGAATTAAATAAACAAATGAGTGGTTTCTTAACAAATGAAGCCGTAGTTGTTGGTGTCGAATCTCGAACTAGTAGTCCAATTAAAGTCGTACGTGATTGGGCAACTTTCCAAAGTGTAAATATAAAAGGCCTATATCCTTGTGGAGAAGGTTCTGGATATGCAGGCGGAATTGTTTCATCTGCTATTGATGGAATGCTGACGGTAATGAAAATTGGAGTATAACGAGATTTGTTTGATCACTTTTAAAGAAATGATTCCCATATTTCTAGTTTCTCGAGATTATTATCTTTTAGATAAATAGTTCTTATTCCCAATTTTTCAGCTGCAGTAACATTATCCCAATTATCGTCAATAAACAAAGTTTCAGTTGGGACAAGGTCTGATTGATTTAGAACAAATTCGAAAATCTCAGAATTAGGTTTTTTCATTCCAATCTCGTGCGAAAAATATGCTTTTTCTAAAAGAGCTTCTAGACCATTTATACCAAATTCTGCTTTTAAAACCTCTGTGTAAAAATCGTAATGAATTTTATTTGTATTGCTAAGTAAGAAAGTGCGGTATCGTGGTTTTAGTGTCTGCAATAATTTAATCCTTCCTTCTGGATAGTCAAGAATAAGAGCATTCCAGCAATGACGAATAATGTCGTCGGACAAATCTGTTTTCGTAATTATTCTAAATTCTTCAAAAAACTCTTCAGGACTAATGATTCCAATTTCAAGTCGGTCGAAGATTTCGGATTGTGCCGCCAAAGTATATAATTGATTAAAATTATTCAGACCATATTTCGAAAATTCTTCCTTACTATATTTAGTGTCAATGTTTAGAATTACATTCCCAAGATCAAATATTATATTTTTTATCATCCAAATCTATCTTTTAAAAATCAAATATTGAAAGTTCTTCTTAGCAATATCACTTAGAGGACTGTTTTTTTGTGCCAGATTAACGTAATATATTTTGTTAGTTTCTGTAATACGCTTAAGCACTTTGTAAACTTTTATAGGAAGAATTTTATTAAGACTAATGTTATAACTCCATTCGCTCATATAATAATTGATTTTATTGTACCCCCCAGTAAATTCGTCAAAGTATAGAATTGCAATTGAGCAAACACTGTCTTTTATGGGCGATTTATCATAAGTTTGGAGCTTTGCGGTGAATGATTCAACACCCGATTCCTCGTCCATTATCAAAAAACGACTTAATCCGATATGAGCTAAACCAAACTGACCATAGTAATTAACATCAGGATAGTTCTTTATGGCATCACTAGCATTTTTATAAAGAAAGTTTTCTCTAAGAGTTTGAGCAACACTATCTTTTCCATAATTATAATTATACCTATCAAACTTTAAAGATTTCCTCATTCTGTCGATTAATTGTTCATACTCATCAAAGCGATTTTTCAAGAGTGCCTTATACAATTCGTTATTATGGCTAAAATCTCGAAAAATTGGACCAAAACTTTCCTGAACTACCTCGTAATCTTCGTTATCGACAATATACTCAAAGTCATCAAGCAAACTTACTAATGTGTCGGGCATCAAAGTATCTCTAAACTGCAAATCAACAGCATACCTAAAAGTTTCTTTAACAGAGTAACTGTCGAGGTCTATCCCAACAATACTAAACTTTTCGTCAGACGGTAATTTGTCATAAAAATCCTTTAGATAGCGATAATGGTATTCGTCAAACTGACCTTCGGAAGATATTATTTTCAGGCTTTTATAACTTCCGGTTTCGAGATAATGTTGAACAATCAATCCGTATGCATATCCGGCTTCGAATAGAATCAATCGCACATTGGCATTATAGTAGAGATTTCTAAAAGTTTTTAAAAATATTTTTGAATTTTCCTCTTTATAGTGAAATTCACCAGTAACAAAAAGTTTGTACTTGGAGTAATCATCTGCTGGCATAATTCCGTCAGCTTCCGAATATATCTGAGTATTTTCTTTAAGATATGACGAATAACTATCAACATCCTGAGCAATTATATGCCCCGAAAGCAGGAGTAAAATCCCTAGAAATATGGTTTTACTAAATTTCATAATAATTATGTAAAATTATTAAAAGCAAGCATATACAAAACGATTTTGCACAAAAAATGTTTTACTAAGAAAATAATTAAGTGGTGATTTAATTAGATATACTTTCATTTCTAGTAAAAAGAATCAAAGTTAAGAGTATGATGCTGATTCTGATATGATTTACTGGGCTAAAATGAAAAATATTTTTTTTACTTGCATTATTATTTCAAAAGTTATACATTTGCAACCTCAAAAAAGTTCAGTTAAAATATTGACGGTTCGTAGCTCAGCTGGTAGAGCACATGACTCTTAATCATGGGGTCGAGGGTTCGAACCCCTCCGAACCGACAAATGGAAAGCCTAAGATTTTATTTCTTAGGCTTTTTTGTTTTTGTTAATGCTACGAACCGAATAATCAAAATGGCTCAGCTGGTAGAGCATCCCGACTTTTAG
>CAZOHR010000391.1:0-3521 GCA_964579045.1 uncultured Bacteroidales bacterium
CCGATTATTCTTGACTGTAAGTTTCTAAACTCTAGTTCGTCGAAGAGCTGATTTAACTCTTCATAATCTGGAACTTCTAAGATTAAATCTTCAATTTTTGTGTCAAGTGGTACAGAAATATCGATAGTTACTAGTTTACGTGAGAGGTAAAGCTGCTCTTTATTTTGTTCGATAGATTCCTTTTGCTTACCAACAAGCTTGTTAACATTGTTATAGATATTGTCGATACTACCAAACTTTTCAATCAATTTAGCTGCAGTTTTTTCTCCAATACCAGGAACACCTGGGACATTATCAGAAGTGTCACCCCAAAGAGCAAGAATATCAATTACTTTTGCAGGATCATCAATTCCGAATTTTTCATTAACTTCTTTAATACCAATTATCTCTGCGGCATTTCCCGATCTCGAAGGCTTATACATCAGAATGTTTTCGGCAACAAGCTGTGCATAATCTTTGTCGGGAGTCATCATATAAACTACCGAGTTGTCATCAGCAAAAGTTTTAGCCAGTGTGCCAATTACATCGTCAGCTTCAAATCCGCTAACTTGAATAACGGGAATGCGATACGCTTTAAGTATTTTTTTTATGTAAGGAACAGCAAGTTTTATATCTTCGGGAGTAGCATCTCTGTTTGCTTTATACAAAGGATACATTTCGTGACGAAAATTCGGTCCCGATGGGTCAAATGCTACTCCAATATGTGTTGGTTTTTCTTTTGCGAGAACCTCTTCGAGAGTGTTTACAAAACCAAATATTGCGGAAGTATTGAGGCCTTTGGAATTTATACGTGGGTTTTTGATAAATGCATAATATGCTCTGAAAATTAGAGCATATGCATCGAGAAAGAAGATTTTATTTTTCATTATTTTGAGTTTGTGTCAAAAATAAGAAAATCAATTGATTTTGGGAAGATAAATCTAGAATTTGGTGATTATTGTTTAATAAGTTTCTGAGTAAAAATCTTATTTCCATTATTAATCTCAACGAAATAAATACCAGCAGGTAGAGTATTAATGTTTATTTCATTTGTGCCAAATGTTGCAAAGAATTCCATAATCAATTCACCATAAACACTATAAAATCTCACAACTGAGGAATCTTCACTAGAATATAAGCTTATTTTGTCTGTTGCTGGATTTGGGAAAATGCTATTAAATTTGCTTTCGGAAATTTGTTTTACTGGACTGGCAGTGTTTTGCTGAATCATAAAGTCATTTTGAGGAATCTCATAAAACCCTTCTGAGATTTCAATGTATAACTCATCGGATATAAGTCCTGGTTTCTCTACACTTAAATAATAAGCACCATATTCGAGGTTTGTAAATGTATATTCCCCGTTTCCATTCGTTAATCTAAAATCAAGAACTTCTCTATTCTGATTCTTTAATAAGACTATCAAGTTTCCCGCAAAACCATCATTAAAATTGCTGCTGCCAAACCAGTCTTGTCTAAAAATATCTTCTTCGTATGACTCAGTGTCTTCGTAAGTTATTGCGCCTGAAATAACTCCATTGTTCAGGTAAATATCATTGTATGAATAAAGCTGAGTAGTATAAATTGTATCAGCAAAAAGATTTATCAAATTGCTAGCCTGCCAGAACTCAGTATTGTCAAAGTAAGTAGCAGTATATTTTGGAAAATAGACTTCAGAAAGGTCGAAATAGGGAATAATCTGAGTAAGATAGAAAATCTCTTTTGGCAAACTATCGAATTGATAATTTCCATTTTCAAAAACATCGAATTTTTTTGCTGTATATTTGTTGTTTACGTATTCGTAAAGGATGGCAACTCCTCTAGGTAGCAATGTTTCACCAGCTTTTACAATACCATATAAATTTGCAGTTAGTGGTGAAATATAGTCAACTTGCAAAGTTTTACAGACAGAACTTGTGCAACCGTAGTGAGTATATATAGTCAGACAAACATTGTATGTTCCAGTGTCAGCATAAACGTGTAATGGATTATAAGCATTTGATGTAATCCCATCGCCAAAATCCCAATAGAAATAATTTTGTTCCCCGTGCGAATTGTTTATAAATCGGTAAGCCCCATCAAGATGAGAAAATGTTGTGGAGTCAATTAAATATGATGCAACACAGTTATTGTTATAACCTATTGTAACGCAATTCGTCCCATAGCAAGATTCTCCATTTGTGAGCGTTACACAATATGTTCCAGGAGCTAGGTTTTCTATCGTTTCTCCTTCTTCACCATTACTCCAAAAGGCATAATAGCAGCAAGGAACATCCGAAAATCCAAAAACAGTAGCGGATCCATTATTATAATCTGGAGCTGTTGCGTTTTCTGTCTGAAAGTCTATTTCTAGCACACAACTAGGTGAAGTTGGTGGGATCCCAATATAAATATCTCTCGATTTGGTGTCAAAGCAAAGATTAGTTGTTATTAAAGTCAGACTGACTTCATATATTCCTGGTGATTCATAATGATGAAATGGGTTTTCCTCGTAGCTTGTGTTGCCATCCCCAAAATCCCAGTAGTAATGGACATTTCCTTCTCCAGTGCTGGTTGCCATATTTTCAAATTGTACATCAAGTGGAGATGTTTCATGAAATTGAAAGTTAGAAATACAAACTGCGGAAACTACTGTTGAGATTATTGAAAACAGTAATGTAATTGCAATATGTCCTACTTTATTTTTCATTAGAAGATTATACTTATACCTGTCTTTATTCCATACTTTCTCGATTTTTCAGAAATTGCATAAGTTTGTTGATATATTGAACTGATATTTCCCCTAAAATGTGGCTCAATAAATAAAGATGCATGTTTTGAGAATCTATATTGCAGATTAATGGCAGCATAGTAGTCGAAAATAATCTTATTTGTAGGTAGTAAGTCGGCATTATGTATTTTACCATCATTAATATTAAAGGCAGTGCCAGTTCGTTTAGTAAGAAATCCTGTTATCACACCAGCTTTAGGCGTAATTGAAAAATCTCCGTAAGTGAATTGGTAACCAGCAATTATCGGAACATCAATAATATGATAAGCATTATTTGCAGCAAAAAGCTTGTCTACTAAAACAGAATCTTGATAAGCTACATCAATTGAGTCGGTAAATTGAATAAGAGTTGAATCAACATAAGGTATGTACACAATATAGCCCAACAGATATTGATCCAAGTCCAGAATCATAGTTGTATCGTAGCGCCATTTTTCATTTTCAAAGTAGTCGAAGTAATGTGATGTAATTGTGTCATATACTTTCATGTTAGCACTCAGGTTTTCATTCAATTTGTGATAATTAATTCCAGTTTCGAAACGGAATCTGTTGTAAGTGTATGAAAATCCTAAGCCAGCACTGTAGGAGAACCCAGGTTTGTTATTTGTAGAGTTAAAATTATAGTTTGTTAACAACTCCGAATTGTGTAATTCTGAGTTGTAGTTGCACAAATATGGGCTGTAGAAAGCGTCTATTGTAAACCATGATTTATCAACCACAATTGGTTCTCCAAGATAGTTGTAGCCGATTGTATCACGAACAATTTCGCTTAATA
>CAZOHR010000392.1:0-3480 GCA_964579045.1 uncultured Bacteroidales bacterium
TAACTCCTTCCTGATTTTTAAGGATGTAAGCAATTATTTCAGGGCTTAAATCAGATTTCTCTACAGCCTCGACAACATCGGTTGGCAATGGCGAATTTGCAAGCATCAACGACGCCCTTGACAATTCGGGCACACTGCTATTGTTTAAATAAGCCAAAAGAATTTCGGAGGTTAGATAAGGTGATGCCGAATACAATGAATTATAAACTTCAGTTGCGTTGTTCTCGTTTGCAGATTGTGCAGAAATTGATAGGGAGAGGTCGTTGTAAGAGGTTAGGGTTGACAACTCTTCGATTAGATGGTTTTCAAATTCTGAATAATCTTGAGTTTGAGATACTAAAGAAGGAATAGAAGTCTGGGCCATCAATGAAAGTGTTGATGGGCATGTTGTTGCAGTAACAACCTTTAATTGGACATAGTTTGCATCATATGACCACCATGGTGGATAATAGCCAGTAGCGTTTGTACAGTTATATATATAATCTTCGTATGAAAGTGTCTGAGAGTATGATGGGTCAATATAAATATATCTAAAATTGCCACTTGGCATATTTTGCCAAAAATTTGATGCGTTTTCACTTACTGTGTTGTAGCACTGGTATTGTTTAATATCAGAAATGGAGACAGTTATTGGCTGCGACGACGTTGAAGTGTAAAGGCTACCACCCAAAACAGAAATAGAATAGGATACATTATCAAATATATTACATTTTAATTGCAATCCATTTTTTTTATAAGAAGGCCAACCACTATTATCCCCGATACCAATAAATGAACTAGTGTAAGTACCTGTTAAATCTTGGAATGTATTTTTATATATTTCATTATCTAGTTGTTGATTTGCGCCGTTTGAATTATAAACAATTAAACCTACACGACCATCCCTGAAAGTATTTTCGCTTACATAGTATCCGGTACAACTTTCGAGATACAATCCGAAAATATAGTTAAAATAAGTTTGACTTTCGGTATAAGCCGAAACATCAAAATCACATTCAGTAACAGATACCCCATTGTTTGCAATTATCCATGCGCTTCGGTAGCAATCATTGAAATTATGTTGCGTGAGTGTAAATGATGTGCCCTGACTTAACTTTAACCCATAATTTAGATGAGAGAAATTCCCTTTAGTAGTTCCGTTTTCTTCTACAATAATATTTGATAATGTTGCAAGAATTCCTACACCCCAGTAGTTATATGAAATAGAGTTTTGATAAGCATAATTATTATAAAAATCACAACCTTTAAAAATTACTCCTGAACCATTGTACAAATGTGCATGATAGCTTGGATTAAAGCCTTTATTGTACAAATCGGCGGTAGTATAAAAGTCTGAATTTAAAAGAACAGTTTGATCATAATTATTATTACCAGAAAAGCTAACATCTATAATATTGTCTTTAAAGTTAACTGACGAAGTTCTGACAATACCCCCATTTGGAGCGTCTATTCCAATTTCGGCAAACTCGATTGTTGCAACAGCAATATTAACATAAGGTTGTTGGGAATTTGTATAAGGGGTTTGAGATAATGACTCGTGACCAACACAGTTTATGCCACCCCATAAAACGTCTTCTTCACATTCATCAAATGCAGTAAGTTTTGCATTAGATACTACATTTAATTTAGAGCCCTTTTGTCCAGTTGTGAGTGTATATGACATATCGATTCCTTCATCTTCTTTAAAATGAATTGTTAAGCCCGTTATCGTTAGTGTTGACGTTGGAGGAATTGTTATACTACCCTTTAAATAAACATTTGTAATTGCTACACCAGCAGTTGTCCATGGATTAGATGTTGTTGACCAGGAAACACTTGCACCAGCGTTTATTGAAATATCATCACCATTAAAAGTTACTCCTGTAAATGTTGGGCGAACAATTGGGCTTACTGTCCAGGTTTCGCAACAAACCTCTGCATTACCCCATAAACCATCGTAATCGTAACCGTCTATTTGATCGGGAATGGTGTAAACATCTCGAGTTGGTCCTAGATCACTAAAAATATCATTATCTATTACTCCAGTTGTGCCAATGTTATACTGCCCTTGTGCGAAAGCTCCATACTGATCAATAGTATACAACTGTCCACTTCCACTCATTCCATAAATATATCCGTCGCGTCCCATTTCGAGTTGGGAATTGGCTATTGGCAAAGTTGATGTGTTATAATCTGTTATAACTTGAGTATTGAGATTATAACGATATAATCCATCGCCAACCCTTGTAACATACAAATCAGCTAAATCTGCAGAAAATTCCACACCGACATAATAATCTGTTGTAGAATTAGCAGGCCCCAAATCAACATAAGTGTATCCGTTAGAACCAGCAGCAGTATTTCTATATCCTGTTGATAAAAGGTGTACAATAGTTACATCATTTGTATTTGTATTTAGAGTATTTTGGTAGTATTTATTTCTTGTAAATACAAGTTTGCTCCTATCACTTGAAATTTCCACCTCGCATGGTTCGAAAGGATTATTCCAATCATATTTACTACCAACAGAGTAGGGACCTGAGATTGCAGTTGGACTTATAGTATAAAACTTGATTTCACTCATCAGAGTTTCTCTGTCAAAGTAAACTACATAAAGTCTTCTTGTATTTGTCCCAGGTAAAAAGTCGGTTGCAGCAATACCTATCATCACCCCTTTGCAAACTGATGTTCTACCTAAAGTTAAAAGATTATTTGATGTCGAATATGTTCCTGTACCAGAACTATTTGGGGTGATTACCGAATACATCACACTAACATCTGATATTGAACAAGAGAGTAGTTTCCCAAGTGGATCTTCGTTCCTTTCTACACAATAAAATGCATAAAAACTACCGTCTTCACAGAATAGTGTATCTGTTGGAACAACTACAATTTCAGGATATATTCTGTCATCAAAATCAACAGGATCTACATCCTCAAATAAAGGTCCTGCATAAGTACCACCACCCCACCACAGATTATTGTCTATAATATGAAACAGAAGATTATTATCCCTGTCATAATACCCGTTTGACACATATTTTGGTTCGGAGAGTGAAGCATTTGTATTATTTACCTGTTGCCCTATAAAGTCAACTTCTTTACCATTAATTGGCCATTTTGGCATTTGTGCTGTTTGTGCGTTTAAAAACCCGGCAGTGCATATAAATACTGCCAATAATAAAAACTTATTGATTAATTTCATAAATTTGTAATTCTTACATTAGTACTGTCCGGGGCAGCAACAAATAGCCTTACTTTCGCCAAATTGTATCAGCCATTTTTGCGCCCGGGCTTTTTTCATTCTCTATCTTCTGTATTTGATTTTCTGCCGGCCTGCTAAAGATTTTCAATAATTGTTGGCAAGGCAATAATTTTTCTTTAGCAAGCCACTATGGTTTCTTGATTATTATCTTTTTCATTATTGATTTTAATGGTTAATAATTAATTTTTGATAAAATGTTTGACTATTTGCTGTTATTTTTAATAGATATATTCCAT
>CAZOHR010000393.1:0-309 GCA_964579045.1 uncultured Bacteroidales bacterium
ATGAGTGACCAAGCAGAGGTTACGCAAGACAGTTACTTTGATGGGCAAGATATGATTATAAACGTTGTAATAGATGGCTATGTGCGAAATCGCAATAATCTCAGAAGTATAATGGGTGGGTGATAATATGCCACTATCAGATTATACAAGAGCAGATAAAAATGAAATTGTAAGTCAGAATTTATTCTTAGTCTGTCTTGACATAGAGATACCTGTGTCTATTTCAGGAGAAGTAGTTACAACACAGCATATTTATTTTGTAAAAGACAATCAAGATTTAATCTGGAGAACAGACCTTCACAACAATCC
>CAZOHR010000393.1:319-3477 GCA_964579045.1 uncultured Bacteroidales bacterium
TATGGAATTGAGTTTAGCTTAGACGCTGTGACAGAATCTCATCAAAATGAGATTCCACAAGTTAAATTATCAATTTCAAATACAAATAGAATGATAGAACACTATTTGCAGTTATATGATACCTTTACAAAGCTATATGGATACTATGCTATTACAGTTGAAATCTTAGTTGTCAATACTGGTAATGTAGATGCTTATAATGTTTTAAGACCAGAATCTGAAATATCTTATACATTTGAATTAAAACAACCAGATACAAATGACAAAGTGGCAACATTTACATTAGGAGCACCAAATGCATATACACGACGAATGCCACTCCATAGAATGCTTCGTAATCAAGGAAGGGTTAGAAAATTTAGTGACTGGGAATGTGGTTATAAAATAATAGACTTAATTAAGCATCCTTCGAATTTAACTTATACAACAACTTCATTAGTATCAACTGGCGATAAATTTGTTAATATCGCACCGTCTAATTTAACTGTTTTACCAGTTAATACTGTTTTTAATGTTTCAGGTCAAGCAACTCAATATCATGTTGCAGATAGAAATTCTTACAATAATCAATCTGCATATTATGCAGTACTTACTCAGAAAGATTTTGCAGTATTTCCTGGTGCAACAAGCTTAAACGTTGCTAAAATAAACCATGTTTTGTTAAAAGCAAACTCTACTTTTACAGTTAGACTTGCAGATAGAATTGTGAACAATTATGACGATACAACTGTAAGACCTGAAGTTGCTCAAGGTTCAACTTATGCTAAAATTGGTTATAATCCAACTGCCGAAATTCCAGGTGTTCGAGCAACTGGAACAGTTAAGGTCTTAACAAGAATATATGAAGATTTTTATATGGAAATAGCTGCACCAACAGAAGGTAACACTTTAACTGTTGGTAATAAAGTTTTTACGTTTACAAGAAGTAGACCTATCAATATTGGTGGTGATGGCACTTTTGGAGATAACACTGGATCAAGTACTGCTGGTCCTGGTCCCAGTAGTGGTGATGGAATAGGGGGAGATATAGCATAAATGTCAGAAACAAATTTCATAGCAATAGACCCAGAAGTAACAAAGCAAGCATATCTTATAGCACAAGCGATATCCTCAGTGTGCACTGATGTGTTCGCAGAAGCTTCTGGTGATACAGTTACTATAACATCTACACTTGATGGTGTTATTGGCAATGAAATAGAATTAAGCTGCATAACTAATGGCGAAGCACTTGAATTAAGTGATGCTCACTTAACTGGTGGAAGTGATCTTGTACCAGCCACAACTGCACCTATAGTGGTTGAAGGCACAGTATTTACAGTATGGGGTGATCCAACTGAATATATTATCATACAAGATTGTTACAATGGTGAATTGCATTTTGCACCTCCATCTAAACAACTATGGACAGCAGGATCAATAGTTACTGTTGGAGCACCAATCACACAAGGTTCTCAAACAATATATACGCTTACACAAGATGCTTCTGGAACTGTTATTAATTTTACTCCACCACTTGATACAACATGGCTTAGAGGAACAAAGTTATCATGGTTAAATGATACTGTAGATTACAAAGATTCTAAGTCAGGCAAATTATATTTCCTTCCAACAGCAGTCTCTCCATGGCCTGTTGGAACAACGCTTAGTTTTGGTGTCGATGTTGTGCCAATAACTCAAACTTGTGATAGAACTTTTGAATCATGCATAAATTATGGCAATGAAAAAAGATATTGTGGCTTTCCAACAACTGGTGGAAGAAGTATAACGATATGAGTATCACAATAAACGACCTTCTTGGAGTGCCATTTGTAAATGGTGGTAGAGATCTTAATGGTCTTGATTGTTGGGGTCTTGTAATGATTGTAATGAAAAGACTGGGTCAGGACTTTCCTGATTTTAATATATCATGCGAAGATAGCTTAAAAATAAATAATACAAAATCTTTTATGTCTAATAAATTCGAAGTCATAAAGCCAAATACAGGTGCAATCATTGGATTATATATGGACAGATCGACACCTGATCTTGTAGCGCATTTTGGAGTATGCTTAACACATAGAAGATTTATCCATACTCTTAAAACTCATGGTGTTATTGTAAGTGATATTTATCATCCATTTTTCAAGAATTTAATCGCTGGATATTACAGATGGATTAAACCAATATGATCACAATCGTTGCTATTAAAAATCCGCTTGATCCTTATAATTCCAGGCAAATTCTCTATATGCCTAATGGCTCATCAATTGATGAATGCATTGATGCTGTGTACCCACCAATCCCTACTATTTATGATTTAATTGTATCATACGATAGTAATCAAATTGATATTTACAATCCACCTCCAGTTCCAGATGATTGTTCAATTATATTCTTTGCAATACCACAAGGTAGCGGAGACGGTGCAGGTGGGAAAAATGCTTTCAAAACTATTCTTGGCGCATTGATGATAGTTGTTGGTGCTCTTACATCAAAATTTGGTTTTGGTGTTAATTTAATGTGGATGGGCGCTGCAATGATGGCAGGTGGTATCATTGGAATGCTCACCGCACCATCAGATCAAGCACTCATTGCACCAACAGGAACAAGCAACCTTGCAGAAGGAGCAACTTATGGATGGGATACAAAGACAAATAGAATAGGCGAAGGAATAACCCTACCAGAATTATATGGTGAAATGAGAATCACACCACCATTATTCGGTCTTTATGTAAAAGTAATTGGAGATAAGCAATATTTATATATGCTCTTTGCATTGTGTAGATGGTCAATAGATACTAAAGCAACTACTGCTTTTTGTATAGACGATGGAATTCCACAAGTAACAAAAGCAGTAAGAAATCTATATATAAATGACATTGAGTCTAATCAATTTGGTGATGCATTTATTGATGTTGCACCTGGAGAAAATATTCAAGCAGCGCTTCCTGGCTTTACAGATATCCATACCGACACACCTATGCAAAGAATTTTAACGACTGAATGGTTTGAATTCGATACAGCAGGTACTTACATAAATGGCATTGTGTTATCATTCTTGTTTCCATATGGACTTTTTAATATTGCACCTTTAACATCAGCAGAAACAATGTTTGCAAGCGTTAATTTACATTGTGAACATGCGCCTTATGTGTCAGATGAACATACATATCAATATT
>CAZOHR010000394.1:0-3476 GCA_964579045.1 uncultured Bacteroidales bacterium
CGTCAGTTTATTTTCCGCATGAGAGAATTCGAACAAATGGAAATGCAGTATTTTGTTAAGCCAGGCGAAGAACTAAAATGGTTTGAATCATGGAAAGATAAACGCATAAAATGGCATATGGCAATGGGTATTAATCCAGCTAAATATCGCTGGCATGCTCATGATAAGCTTGCACATTATGCAAATGCTGCATTCGACATCGAATTTGAATTTCCATTTGGATTTAAAGAACTCGAAGGTGTTCACTCCCGTACTGATTTCGATCTAACTCAGCATCAGAATTTCTCTGGTAAAAAAATACAATATTTTGACAATGAATCGGGCGAAAGCTATGTCCCTTATGTTGTTGAAACTTCAGTCGGACTCGACAGAACTTTTCTTTCGATAATTTCGGCTTGCTATAACGAAGAGCAGGTTGGCGAAGAAACCAGAGTTGTATTAAATATTCCTGCGCCTTTAGCTCCTGTTAAAGTTGCTGTATTACCATTAATTAAGAAAGATGGACTTCCAGAACTTGCTCGCGAGATACTAGATGAACTAAAGTTTGACATGAACTGCATGTACGAAGAAAAAGATTCAATCGGCAAACGTTATCGTCGCCAAGACGCCATAGGAACACCTTTCTGTATTACTGTTGACCATCAGTCGGTTGAGGATAGAACTGTTACTATTCGCTATCGCGATACCATGGAGCAGGAAAGAATAGCTATTGATAAAGTTGCTGAAATTGTTCGTGAAAAGATAGATCTGAAAAACTTGCTAAAAAAATTAGTTTAAACTTTTGAATAGCAAGAAAAATTCTGATGGATAGCAAAAAAAGACAAATTATTATTTACCCGCTCTTAATCTGTTCGATGATTTTGTGGGGGGCTTCTTTCGTGTGGGGAAAGGTTGCGCTAGAGCATTATGGGACTTTTACAGTAATCTTTTTTAGATTGTTGGTGTCATCAGTATTGCTTGTTCCTGTTTTGATGATAACTAAGAAATTTCGATTGCCGGAGAAAAAGAATCTGCATTTGTTTTTATTACTTGCTTTTTTTGAGCCCTTTCTGTATTTTTTAGGGGAAACTTCTGGCCTTGCTTTTGTTGATCCATCAATGGCTTCTGTAATAATATCAATTATTCCTCTGTTTACACCTTTTGTTGCATACTATTTTCTCAAGGAGAAGGTCACCTTCTTAAATATGCTGGGAATTATCATTAGCATTTCTGGAATTGCTTTCTTAGTATTGGGCAAAGATATGAGTTTGCAGATATCTTTAACAGGCATGCTTTTGTTGGGTCTTGCAATATTTGCTGCTAATGGATATAGTGTGATGTTAAAGAAGATTCCCAATCATCATTCAATACTTAATATTATTCTGTGGCAAAATATTTTCGGAATGATTTATTTTTTGCCTTTCGTAGCAATATTCTCCAGACAAGATATCCTAGTTACTGGGTTTGTTGAAGAAGGCTTTTGGGCGATAGTAGAACTTGGATTCTTTGCTTCAACACTTGCATTTTTGTTCTATATGTACGGACTAAAGTTTATGTCAATAACGAAAGTAAATGTTTTTACAAATACAATCCCCATCTTCACCATAATAATTTCCTGGTTCTTTTTTGGCGAAGAAATCGGCACCAAAAAGATAATAGGAATACTAATAGTAATTTCCGGTGTTGTAATTTCTCAGTTGAAGTATAGGATTTTTCCTAGTAGTAAGAAAAACTGAATAAATAGTTCCGAGAATTTTCGGGACCGCGACTCTGCCAGCTAAAAAGAAGATAAACCAGTCTGCAAAACCGGCAAAAAAAAACACCTTCGTTTCCGAAAGTGTTCCTGAGGTACCTGGCGGAGTCGAACCGCCGTAGCCGGTTTTGCAGACCGGTGCCTAGCCACTCGGCCAAGGTACCAAAGTGGGAGTGCAAATATAGATTAATTTTTTTATCAGCCAAAATTAATTTTAATAAGAACCAAATTTGTTGCTTTAATAAGGATAAGTTTTCTAATTTTGCAAGCTTAACACAAAGTATTTACTCATTATAATTTAAAATGGAAACTAAAAACAAAGGTTTTAACACGAAATTAATTCACGCAGGAGATTATGACGATGCTTTGGGATCTGCAGTACCGCCGATTTACCAAACATCAACTTTCAGATTTAAAAATTCGAAACATGGAGCTGATTGCTTTGCTGGAAGAGATTCAGGTTATATTTATACTCGTATCGGAAATCCGACAATTAATTCACTAGAAGAGAAACTAGCAGCATTGGAAAACGGTTATCGTGGTATTGCTTTGTCTAGTGGTATGGCTGCTGTTACAACAGTTTATCTTGCATTACTTGGCAAAGATTGTCATATGATTAGCACTGATGCAGTTTATGGCCCATCAAGAGGTGTTCTTGAAAGAGACTTCTCTCGTTTTGGCGTTCAGTACGACTTTGTTGACACAACTGATATTTCGCTCATTGAGAAAGCAATTAAGCCTAATACAAAGTTGTTGTATTTGGAAACTCCTACAAACCCAACTATTGCACTAACAGATATTAAAGCTGCATCTGAACTAGCTCATAAACACGGAATCTTAGTTTGTGTGGATAATACTTTCAGTTCACCATATTTGCAAAAGCCTTTGGATTTGGGTGCAGATATTTCTTTACATTCAATTACCAAATTTATTAACGGTCATGCCGACATCGTTGGTGGTGCTTTAATTGCAAAAGACCCAGAGGTTTATAAAAAACTTCGCCAGACAATGGTTTATATGGGCGGGAATATGGATCCACATCAGGCATATCTTGTAAATCGTGGTCTTAAAACTCTTGCTATTAGAATGGACAGATCTGAAGAATCTTCAAGGATTATCGCCGATTATCTTGAGAAACATCCAAAAGTTGCTTGGGTTAAATATCCTGGATTAAAATCTCACCCACAACACGAGCTTGCAAAACAGCAAATGACTGGTTTTGGAGCCATGATTAGCTTTGAACTAAAAGGTGGTTTTGCTGCTGGAGAAATTATGATGGATAATGTTCATCTTGCTATGCTAGCAGTATCTTTAGGTGGTGTAGAAACACTAATTCAACATCCCGCTTCAATGACTCATGCTGGAATGTCTAAAGATGCTCGAATCGCTGCTGGTATTACCGACGGACTTGTAAGATTCTCTGTTGGTATCGAAGATTGTCAAGATATTATTGACGATTTGGCTCATGCTTTAGAAATGGTTTAGTCTAGTTAAACTGTGATTATAAAAAAAACTGCAAATTTTTGCAGTTTTTTTTATTTAAGGTGCAACCATTTTCCTGTTGGGATAGTTTAGTAGTTATTCAGCTTACTCCTAAGCAAGGCGGCAATTATTTCTGGTAAGCAACTAAAGGGTGCGCAAGGCACCCTTTCCTCTTTTTATATACTCAAGCTCTTGGGCGATTTTATTGGATCAAGCAATATTTCTGGGGGATTTTAAAAACTTTATTGTGTTGAAGAATTTT
>CAZOHR010000395.1:0-3473 GCA_964579045.1 uncultured Bacteroidales bacterium
CACAGAGACCTAAATAGTTACTAATGCTTTTAATGTGTTTGACATTTTTTCGTTTATCTTTGTCCAAAATTTATGAAAACTGGGAAAGTCATACAATCAACAGGAGCTAATCATTTTATTGATTGCGATGGCGAAGTGTTTTCATGCACGATTAAAGGAAAGCTTCGTTTGAAAGGTTATCGTAGTACGAATCCTATTGCAGTAGGTGATGTTGTTGATTTTGAATGGAATGACCAAAACACAGGGATTATTGTGAAAATACATGAGCGAAAAAATTGCATCATGCGTAAATCTATTAATCTGTCCAAAGAAACTCACATTATTGCTGCAAATATTGACCAAGCTGTGTTTTTATTTACAACTCGAAATCCGGAAACAACAACAGTATTTCTCGACAGATTTTTAGCTGCGGCAGAATCTTATAGCATTCCTACAATAATTGTTTTCAATAAAACAGATATTTACAGACCTGAAGAATTTGACCATATTGCCGAAATAATGGCAACCTACGACCAGATTGGTTACAAAATTATTCCAGCATCGGTCGAAAAAAGCAAGAATCTCGAAATTATTGCTTCAGTTCTTAAAGATAAGACTAGTGTTATTGCAGGACATAGCGGAGTTGGAAAAACATCTTTGATAAATGCTCTTGCTCCGGGCTTAAATCTGAAAACTTCGATAATATCAGAATCGCACCAGTCGGGTAAACATACAACTACCTTTGCTCGCATGCTGCAATTGCCATTTGGAGGATATATTATCGACACTCCCGGAATTAGAGGTTTTGGTCTTGTGAAACTCAAGAAAGAAGAAATCTATCATTATTTTCCAGAGATATTCGAAACATCACACAGTTGTCGTTACCAAAATTGTACGCATATTAATGAGCCAGGATGTGCTGTAAAGACTGCTGTTGAAGAGGGTAATATTGCATTGTCGCGATACAAATCTTATATGAATATTTTCTTTGATGATGATGATAAGCATCGCATTAAAGAGGTTTAGTGGCGACTTTCAGAGTTTTGTTCTGAGAATTTTCTCTTACTGTCTGTCCAGATAATTCATATAAAATTATGTTTCTGTTAGATTTTGAAAAAAAATCATTTATTTTGTGAAACAAACAAGTCCAAAATTGACAAATAAGAAGAAAATAGTAAATGACCCAGTATATGGCTTTATAAATATTCCAGGAGGAATCATTTATGAATTAATTGAGCATCCTTATTTTCAAAGGCTGAGAAGAATCAAGCAACTTGGGCTTACATATTTGGTTTATCCTGGTGCTGTGCATACCCGTTTTCAACATGCCATGGGCTCGATGCATCTTATTGGGATGGCTATTGATGTGATAAAAAGTAAAGGCCATGAGATTACTGACCAGGAGGCAGAGGCTGCAAATATCGCAATCTTGTTGCATGATATCGGTCACGGTCCATTTTCACATTCACTTGAAAGTTGCATTATCCCTGATTTGCACCATGAGCAGCTAAGTTTGTGGTTTATGCAGGAACTTAATCGCGAATTCTCTGGAAAACTGGAGCTTGCGATTAAAATTTTTCAAAACAAATATCACAAAAAGTTTTTGCATCAACTTATCTCTGGGCAGCTCGATATGGATAGGCTAGATTACCTTAGGCGCGATAGCTTTTTTACTGGTGTAACTGAAGGAGTGGTTGGGTCGGAGCGAATAATAAAAATGCTTGAGGTTGTTGACGATAATCTGGTTGTGGAAGCTAAAGGAATTTATAGTGTCGAGAAGTTTTTGATTGCCCGAAGATTAATGTACTGGCAAGTCTATTTACACAAAACGGTGGTTGTTGCCGAATTAATGCTGGTTCATTTCCTTGAACGCTTAAAGGAACTGCACAAACAAAATAAACTTATTACCAATAATCCATATTTCGATTTTTTTATTTCAGACAAAAGGCAAACAGATTCAGGGGAGATTTTAAAGAATTTTAATATGCTTGACGATTACGATATAATCAGTTTGCTTAAGCAGAACCTTTATTCTGAAGATAGAGTACTTGCAACACTTGCTGATGCGGTTTTGAATAGAAAATTTCCAAAAATACTTATTGGGAAAGAAAAAAAGGACGCCAAATTTATCGATGAGCTAAAAAAGAGAACGCAAAAGGAATTAAGCCTAAGAGATGATGAATTGAAGTATTTTGTTTTTACTGGCGAAATTTCTAACAATGCATATAGTAACATTGATGAAAGAATAAATATTCAGTATGGTGATAAGCTTGTTGATATCGCCGATGCGTCGGATATGCTAAATTTGTCAGTACTTAGTAAAGTCGTTAAAAAATATTATGTTTGTGCACCAAAAAATATTATTAATCAAAAATAAAAAGTGATGGAGTTTACAGCGATACAGATTGCACAGTTGTTGAACGGCAAAGTAGAGGGAGATGGAAACGCAATAGTAAATAGTTTTTCGAAAATCGAAGAAGGCGTGCCCGGATCACTATCATTTCTGGCAAATCCTAAATACACACATTACATTTACGAAACAGAATCTTCGGTGGTTCTTATAAACGATAGTTTTGTAGCTCAGAAAGAGATAAAAGCAACTTTAATAAGAGTTGAAGATGCTTATAAGTCAATTGCAATACTTCTCGATCTTTATAACAAAATGACAGAAAAGCCTTCGGGAATTGAAAAACAATCCTTTGTACACAAAAAGGCATTTTTAGGAAAAAATATTTATGTTGGTGCGTTTTCTTATATCGGCAAAGATGCAAAAATTGGAAACGATGTTCAGATTTTTCCAGGCTGCTATATAGGAAATAATGTAAAAATCGGTGATAATTGCATCATTTATCCAGGTGTTAAAATATACTACAACACAGTTATTGGTAATAATTGTACAATTCATGCAGGTACTATAATTGGTGCTGATGGATTCGGTTTTGCGCCAAATGGTGGTGATGCTTTCTTAAAAATTGCTCAAATTGGAAATGTCATAATCGAAGATAATGTTGAACTTGGTGCTTTGGTAACCATCGATCGTGCTACCATGGGTTCAACAATCATCAGGAATGGAGTAAAACTAGATAACCATAATCATGTTGCTCATAATGTTGATATCGGCAGAAATACTGTAATTGCTGCTCAATCTGGAATTGCTGGAACAGCAAAAATAGGAGAGAATTGTATGTTTGGTGGTCAGGTTGGAATTAGCCCGCACGTAACTATTGCAAATGGAGTTAAAATTTCTGCTCAATCTGGAATCTCTAACAATGTCTTAAAAGAAAACAGCATACTTATGGGTGCTCCTGCATATGATTTAAGATCATATCATAAATCGTATGTTCATTTTAAGAATCTTGATGATATCGTGAAAAGACTAGAGAAACTAGAGAAAAAGTTAGGCGAAAACCAATAAAGACCTCGTTGACTGAACTTAGTCGACAGCAATAAATCACAATTTAGCATTAACCATTGTAATTTGGTAATTATTTAGG
>CAZOHR010000396.1:0-3459 GCA_964579045.1 uncultured Bacteroidales bacterium
TTGGTTTTTTCAGTTATCATTACTAACTTAATTTAATTCAGTATTATCAACACATAGATATATTTTTTCCATTTAAGCAAAAGTTAAATGATTTGCATGAATTTTAATAGGTGTTAGTCCCGGTGGGACTACACAGTAGTCACACAAAGCCACGAGAGTGGCTTTTTTTTTCGTAGAAAAAAAGGGAATTGAAGTTTATCCTGAGCGCACCGCTGCCGCACGATTGCATCGTGTGGTCTGATAAATCTACCACACGATACAATCGTGCGGCAGCCAAGGCTAAAACAAATAACAGTGTGGATGTTTTGCAAATTTCTTTACTCCTTCTTCGGTTTATAGCTCATCGAGAAAACCAGCAAGGGTAGACCTTTAACAAACTTTTCATCAGATTTGTATATTCTTGAACTTGCAAGTCGATTATAGGCAGCTGTGCCATCAGCAGTAGCATAATATTCCTCCGAGAAGTCAAGTTTGAAAGTATATTCATTAATACTGTCAGATTGCTCAACAACAATCCCACTTTTATCGGTTCCAAGTCCCCAAAATCCTATTGGCCCACCATTAAATTCTTCGATTTTTGTAATTGTATCTAGCACTGACACTCCATCTATACAAGGAAATGTGTAACCTAATTTAGAAACAAATTCCCACTCGGGATTAAATTTTGAATAAAAGACTTCAACATGGTCAAAATCGGCATGAGCTCCAGATTCTGGATTCCAATAGATTATAACTTTATGCATTTGCTCGGGATTAACAATGGTTACTAAATAGTTCTCTCCTTCCTCGTTTCCAGCCATCTCTGTCGCCAATACATTTACCTCACCAAAATAAAGACTCACTTGCTCGTGATTATCGAATTTTGCAAAGTCTTCGAGATATACAATCTGAACTTTATTTTCGTTTTCCTCTGCTTCTTGCTCTATCTCAGGGTTTTTAGAACCTCCACAAGAGCTAAATAACACCAAAATAACCAAAATCAGACTTGAATAAAAAGCTAGTTTTTTCATACTTCAATAAATTGTATTATTTGCCAAAATTACAAAAAATAGTAATTATTTAGCTGCTGCTGCTGCTTTTTTAACGTTTCCATATCCGCTTAGGCGGATGATGGAAAGTTAAAAAGTATTCAGAAGGGTTTTCAACCTTTCATTTCCGCGGCATAAACAAATCTAAGTTTTTCAGGTATTTGAGGTAATGTGAAAATCGATTTATTCCACTCTAAAATCATAACAATCGTGATAAACAATGAAATACTACTTACCTGTATATGATATTGAAACCACGCGCAAATCAACCTGTTTAGCAGATTCGTCGTCGCTATAAAACTCTTGATCACCTAGTATATTATAATATTCTTCGGGAAACTCTGATACAAACTCCATTGCAGGACAGCCGATAACAAAATGGTAGTCGTCGAATTTAGAATTCAAATCGAAAGTATAGCCTGCATAATCCCAACCCATTCCATAGAAGCCAAAAGGACCTCCGTTTTCTTCTTCCAAATCTTGTAGAGTACAGTTAGTCTGCAAACCACATTCAATTGGATAAGTTTCTCCTTCTTCATCTGTCATCTCCCAATTTGAATCATAAGCGGAATATAATGCTTCGACAAAGTCATAATCTTCATAACCGTTTGAGTTTTGTTTCCAATAAACGATTATTTTATTCATTTTATCTGGATTAACAATGCTCACAAGATATTTCTCTGTACCTTCTGCCAGATACCTTTCAGTTTCTATGACATTGTCCTCACCAAAATAATCAACAAGCTCTTCATGGTTATCGAATTGGGCAAAATCTTCGAGATATTCTACCTCAATTTTAGTCTTTTCCTCTGAATCATTATCCGATTTTTTATCAGTTGAAGAATTATTGCAAGAAAAAAACATAATAGACAACGCAATTACGCTAAACGAAAATAAAATAGAATTTTTCATATTTGCTTTTTTTAGTTTTCTTAAAATTGTTATTTCATTAGCCACAAACTCACTGCTACCGCACGATTGCATCGTGTGGTCTGATAAATCTACCACACGATACAATCGTTCGGCAGCCAAGGGAGGTCAAGGGCACTAAGTACTCTAGACACTTTAGGCACTCTAGGCAATCCAAGTACTTCTTTATACAATAAAACTACCCGAGATACTCTGGAAGTTATATACTTTATTAATTACATCGCCAAAAAGATCACCAATTGACAGAACTTTAATTTTATCTGACAATTCTGTTTTAACAGGAATAGAGTCAGTGCAAATAAGTTCTACAATTGCAGATTTGTTTATTCTATCATATGCAGGACCTGAAAGAACGGGATGAGTAGCAACAACTCTAACAGATTTTGCGCCCTTATCCATCATAATATTTGCAGCCATACTAACTGTTCCAGCAGTATCGACCATATCGTCCATAATAATTACATTTTTGCCAGCAACCTCACCGATAACGAGCATTTCGCCAACTACATTTGCTTTTTCGCGTGATTTGTGAGCAATAGCCATATCGCAACCTAGGAAGTGCGAATATGCTTTTGCACGTTTCGATCCGCCCATATCGGGAGAAGCAATTACGATATCATCTAGTCCGAGACTTTTAATATAAGGTACAAACAAAGTTGAGGCATAAATATGATCCACAGGTACATTAAAGAAACCTTGAATTTGATCGGCGTGTAAATCCATTGTCATAACGCGGTCAACTTTTGATGCAGTAAGTAAATCGGCAACCAATTTAGCACCAATAGCAACACGTGGTTGGTCTTTACGATCTTGGCGAGCAAATCCGAAATAAGGAATTACTGCAACAACTTTGTATGCAGACGCACGTTTAGCCGCATCAACCATAAGCATTAACTCAAACAGATTATCAACTGGTGGAAAAGTGCTTTGAATTAGAAACACTGTGCAGCCGCGAACGGTTTCGTCGAGAGAAGTGATAAATTCGCCATCGCTAAAACGTGTAAAGCTACTTTTGCCAACTTCGTATTGCTGCAGTTTTTCAATTGGATTTCCGGCAGCAAGGTGCATTTTTTTCTGAGCCTTGTTATAACCTGCTACGATTTCTTCGGCCAAGTATCTGCTAGCCGAGCCTGAGAAGAATTTAATAGGTGATTGCATTTGTATTTTGGTTTTCGTTTATTTTCGCTCACAAAATTAGTCTTTTCACTCTGCTTTAAATGATTTAATTTGTTTTGCAACAAAAAACTTTTCAACAGATGTTGAAAAATAAATACTATACTAAACACCTAATACACAACCTTTTACAAGGCATAGCGTCTCATTTGTATAAAACAAAGCAATTTCATAACAATAACTTAACAATTACAGACAAAAGCTGTTACTTAATTGATTATTTTTGCAAAGTTGAGGATTCTGCCCCTTTTTGAGTAGGGGCCTTATTCGTTTGATTGATTTTTAATAAAATATTATATAAAATGAAAAAATTATTTCTAATTTTTAT
>CAZOHR010000397.1:0-3453 GCA_964579045.1 uncultured Bacteroidales bacterium
GTTGCATATGTTGCGGTATCGGAAAATACGCCATTGATCCCGAATGTATTATCCATACTTCCATTTTGGCTAATTCTTGCGATAAAAGGTTTCCCTGATATTCCCCTACCTCCAATCAAGAACTTTTCATCAGGGGTAATCAGTACTCTCTCGGGTTTAGCATATAGCCCAGAGCTTCCAAAAATATCGCTCGACAACAATTTTCCGTCAACTCCAAAAGTATTATCGATGGTTCCATTTGCATTCAAGCGCATCATAATAAACTGAGGTGCTCCGCAAACACCTCCGGTACAATATTCGGTTTCGCCCACAATTACAATTTTACCATCATTCTGCACCTGCACATCTTTGTTTTTTGATTGATTCCCTGCATATATGGTAGAAACACCATTATTACCAAAACTTACATCTGGTGTTCCATCTTGATTATAACGATAGGTATAGAACCAATAATCGTTGTTAATGTTTGGGTCAGATTTATCAATAGCCACCAGAATCTTTCCGTCTGGCTGCACGGCAATATTATTACCCGTTCCTATATTGTTTGCGCTATTACCTGTGGCTCCATAGGGGACATAACCGTTGGTGCCGAATGTGCTATCGACAACTTGGGATTGTAGAGATGAAGCAAAAAATACACACAATAATGCCAAGCTAAGGTTGCCGATTTTCATAATTCTTGATTTAAGGTAGTTTCTAAAAATTCATTTTCTTCATTTTGATTCAAAAAAATTGCAGAACCCGTTAATCAATTTTTCAAATCATGTCAAATATACAACAATTTTTATTGTGCAGTCTGTAATAATTTTATTTTTTCAAATTCTATCTATCAGATAATTAATTTTTAACATTTTTAGACTAACCTCTCGTTCGCGCGAACGGCTTTAGCCCTCACTTCGACACACTCAGTGCGGCGCAACGAAGTTAATTTAACTTACGTTGCGATGCACTGAGTTTTTCAGCGAAGCGAGCTCGCCCTACGGACTTCGATTTAGCTACGCCGAACTCTGAACCAGCTGGCGCATAGGTTGTAACCCGAGTGCATGCAATAACAAGGGAAAGAATTTCAAATGCGCCTCAGCGACAGACAGTTGACAAAAACACAGAAGCCCTAAATAAATACAAAATTTCAATAAAAAGGGGAACTACTTTCATCTTATGTAAAAAATTTGTATTTTTGTAGTAAATAGCATAATAAACATGAGAGTATTTTTTATCACTGCATTTGCAGTATTATTGTGGTCAGGACTATCCGCTCAAGGCATGCATTATGGTCTTACTGGTGGCATGACCGCTGCAACGATAATTGAAAAATCAACGATTGCAGCATCTGTTGATAAAAGCATTAAATACGGTTATCAAATTGGTATTGCCGCAGAATTTGAGCTTTTTAGCACTGTTTATATTAGTTCTTCTCTTAGTTTTTTAACGAAGGGAGATAAATACAAAGACAGGTTTGCAGTTTCAAAAGCTAGTTTTGGCAATTTTGAATTGCCAGTTTACATTGGTTATAAAATTCCGTTGGGTAATTTTTATTTTAGTGGAAATATTGGCCCATACAGCAGTCTTGCTATTGTCGGTAGAAGAAGTTTTACACAACAGCCAGATGTCGAAATTCCCTTTGAATGGAATTTTGAAGAAACCTCACACGAGCAATATCTCGATAATAGCACTGAGTTTTTTGGAGAACAGTGGAATTCGTATAAAAGATTTGATTCTGGAGTAAGTTTCGGAATAAGAACCGGATACAAAAACTATCATGTTGCTGCAACATACTCTAGAAGCTTTACTGATATTAGACCTGAAGAGACCATTAGGGCAACAAATTCTGTTTTAAGCATTTCGTTTATTTATTACGTTTTGTAATTTAATCCTGTAAAACAATGAAAAAGATAAACATACAAGTGATGTTAAGTTTAATTAACCACAAGCTAAGATTATTTATCAGTTTGGCCTTGTTTTTAACAATGTCAATCTCTGCATTCTCTCAGGATATTTTAGTTAACTTTTATCCAGGCTCGGATACTATCGGAATTGAATCTGTAAGAGTTGTTAATTTGTCGAATAATACTGTCTATAGCTTAAATCCAGATGATGTTCTTCATATTGTCGAAGCAAGCGATGTTAGGTTTTTGGCAGAATCTCAAAACAAATTTGAAATTTATCCAAATCCCGCCGAAGAAAGCTTTTTTATTCAGTTTGCTGCTGTAAAAAGTGGAAACGTAAATCTTTCAATTTCTGATGCTGGTGGAAGACAGATATTCAGTGAAGTTTTTTATGTAGAAGAAGGATATCACAAAATTGAAGTTAATGGAAATATTCAAGGCCTTTATTTTGTTAGTTTACAGGGCGATTCTTACCTATATTCGGGAAAAGTTGCTGGTATTTCAAACTCTGGTACTGGATTTCGTGCTAATCTTATTCAATCGGTTCCAATGGAGACAGAGGAGTTTACACATTCAAAAGACAAGTCTCAATTCGAAATGCCTTATGCTTACGGTCAGGTT
Organism: uncultured Bacteroidales bacterium; assembly: GCA_964579045.1. GTDB lineage: Bacteria > Bacteroidota > Bacteroidia > Bacteroidales > ML635J-15 > Bact-19. The sequence continues at coordinate 2,508 of CAZOHR010000397.1, forward strand.
TTGATTTTTACTTTTTTGTCTGATGAAGGAAATACTACAATCATACCATTTACAATTGAGAACGCTGATACTTATGCTGCTGGAGATGTTGTAACACTAACTGTAAATTTTTACTTATGTAAAGATTATGAGGAATACGAATATCCAGTTGTTGAAGCCGGAGAACAGGTTTGGATGGCGAGAAATCTTAATACTGAGTACTTTAACGATAACAATCATATTATAAATATTGACAGTGATAATTCATGGTCACAGCTTTCTACTGTTGCATATTGTAGTTATGAAAACAATACTGATTTTTCGGACATATATGGAAAACTCTACAATTGGCATGCTGTAAATTATTCTGGAGGCCTTTGTCCCGACGGCTGGCATGTGTCAACAGATGCTGATTGGTTGGAACTTGAAAATAATCTAGCAGTATCGGTAGGTGCGGTAGGAACGCTTGGTTGGAGAGGTGAGCCTGCGGGTTGTATGCTTAAGCAATCGGGTACTGAATTTTGGGATACAGATCCGGACGAAAATACTAATTATGCTGGATTTTTTGCTCTACCTGGAGGAATTAGAACTCTAACGGGTGAATTCTCACATATTCATGATTTTGGTGCTTGGTGGACAGCTACAGCTTCTGATAGTCAAAAGGCTTGGTGCAGAGCTCTTAGAGCCGACTCATGCGATATTTATCGCGAAGATGGTAGCAAAACATTGGGATTGTCTGTTCGTTGTGTGTATAACGAAAAATCAGACACTTTGCCCATAGAGTATTTCCCAGCTATTTTATCAAATGTTACTGTCATTGGAGTTACGGGTAATACTGCATCTATCAAAGCTGGCGTTATTGATAATGGTGGAACTGCTGTTACCGAATTCGGTTTTGTTTGGAATACTACTGGCGATCCAGTTTTAGGAACAGATAATCACATTGTCAACACTGGCTCTGATCCAT
>CAZOHR010000398.1:0-3442 GCA_964579045.1 uncultured Bacteroidales bacterium
TTCTATCTCATCCAAGTCAGACAGTAATAACTTTTACACCACCAGCAGTACATAATTTTGAAATCGGTCAACCTGTTACTCTTGGAGATTTTAATAATTCAAATACAATACAAGAATGGCCTATAGGTACTATCTTTTCTTATCTTCCAAATGAATATAATGATTCAATAACTATTGAAAGTAATACAAATATCAGAAATTATGTATTTGATAAACCAGTTGAAATATTAACTGCATTACATATGACACTTATTGCATTTAAGGTAGTGACAGAAACACAAATAGATGGTACACCTGGATATGAGAGAACACCATACAGTGTGTGGGAAGTGAAGTTACAATAATTTTAAAACAGGAGGATTTTAAGCATGAATGAAATTAACATCGAACAATTGATTATGACGATTGGAGAACAAACCCTTGAACTCAGGTTTCTGAGAATGGAAAACGCTACTCTTAAGAAACAAATAGAAGATCTATCTCAAAAAGAAGAGAAAAAATAATATGGCTTTAACATTTCCAATATTAAGTTTGAATCCATCGTCATTTTCAATGGAGCCAATTAATAAATCTTTAGTTCCAGAAGATATAAGTAGTATTTTCTTAACTGGAAGAGAACTTTATATTGGAAATCCATATTCTCTTAGTTTGAAATATAATAATTTGAACGGAATAGATACGGCAAAATTAATGAATTTTTATGAGCTTGTCGGAACTATCCTGCCTTTTCAATTTATGTTTGAAACGAGAATATATAATTTAAATTTCACAAAACCATATCAAGTGTCAAAGAAAGTTTATAATCTATTTGATGTTGCGCTTCAAATGCAAACAAACTTTGCATATATAGATAAGTGGTTAACTCTTGAAACTAATTTAGCAAAACGATGGTATAGTTTAACAGATTTTCCATATTATATGTTAAATGGCTATTCAAGTATTCTAAATTATGTTGTGTGCGCTGAAGTTACAAATAGAAAATATATAAACAATGAGAGTATAGAAATAAATCCGCCAATCAATCCAACCTGGTCTGGTTTGTCTTGTGCATCAAACAATAATATTGCAATTAGTTTTGTGCTTGGCGCAACGTATACACTTACAACAAAATTAACTTTATATTCAGGGCAAAATCCATTTATTTCGGTATGGTCTGAAGTTGATTCTATATATATGCTAACCTCAAGACCATTAGAACCAAATTATCAGACCATTGATTTTGTTGCAACATCACTATCTGGATATATTCTTGTTAATAATGATAAAGAATCTGTATGGTCACTTGTTGTAGAATTGATTCGAAAGGCGTAAAATGGCAGACTACATATTTCCATTAATAGCTTGCTCTGTCTTAAGTGAAAACTTAATTACTTCGTATTCAATAAAACCAATTGAAAACGAAATATCTTTAAAATGTGGAAAATATGAAATCAAACGACCAAAAAGAAGTGTTAAAGTATATGAAGTAGAAATTGCAATGAATGATCTCCAAGCATCGTATGTTTCTATAATAAAATCTTTTTTTAGTATTGTTTTTTATAGTAAATTTTTTAATTTTACAGTTGAATCAATTACCTTTAGTTCAAAATTTAAAAGCTTTAAAATTGATAATTCAGATTTACACGATAGACAGAATGTAACCTTTTCACTTATAGGATCAATAATATGAGCAAATGTTCAAGTTTCTTAATGCCCATAAGTGATATAAATGGGTTATTAAAAGGTGGTAAATACTGGGTTTCAGATGACTTGTATGTAAACAATCCCAAGACCTGGAATGGAATCGTATTGGATTCTTCTGGGATCTTATTGGGAACAACCGTTGGTGAAAGACTTCTTCATAAAGGAATGACTGTTTGGAAAAAAAATAGCAATCCAGCAATTGATAGTGCCAAAAGATTGCAAATAACAGAAGATGGTATTTCAATTTATGGTGGTGGATCTGCATGGTTACCAGAGAATTTCAATGTAGCCGATTACACAACCTGGATAGGTGTGTGTATAAATAACTTAGGTATCTATGCTTATAGTGGTTCATCTGGAGCACTTGTACCTGCACTGCCATCTTTGCAGATTAAATCAAACGGCGATTTTATCTTTGGCAAAACTGCTGGTCAACAATTAACTTATTCTTCTGGAATTCTAACAATTGGCGCTGGAGTTTTGATAACTCAAGGCGATACATCTGGCACAGCTGGGCAAATTGCAAAAGGTGGAGAAAGGGCTTATTTCGGATTAAATTCTGATAATAGAATTTCTTTATCTATTGGCACGCACACTATCACGGAAAATTATACTGACGTCCTAACTAATGGTGTCATATTGGATTCTCAAGGACTCAGAGGTTATGCTGGTGGATTACAAAAATTTGGTATTAATATTTCTGGAAATGCGTTCTTCTCTGGATATCTGAACGGAGCTACATTAGCAACAAATTCCAGTCTTAACATAGCGAATAATTTTTATATATCAAGCGACGGATCAACACTGCTTATTGGTTCAATTCTTTCTAATGCAAGTTATTTTATTGGTAGTGGTTCAACTACTCAAGTCACACTGTCGGCAAGTGGAAACACTCTCACAGTAAATTCAACTGGTATTGTTGTAAATGGAACAACAAGAATAAATCCAGATGGAGTATTTACAGGTAGTCTTGTTGGAACTGCCGTTGGCGCATTAAGGTTACATGCATCAAATGCTACAGCAAACTATCTTACAAATTACTATGATTCAAATTTAGGATTTTTTGTTTTAACCGCTGATAACGGAGGCGGTGTTAGAGTAGCAAGAGCTTTTGAGTCAGAAAGTTGTCTTGGAAACGCTGCATCATCTAATAGTTGTTCTGGCACTGCGAACTATGCACTTACTGCAAACACATGCAATTATGCAACAGATGCAGGAAGGTTTCACTCAGGCAGCCCTTTAAATACAACTGAATATCTTGTAAATAATCCAGACGGAAGTGGCTTTGCACAAATTACTTCATCAAGTGGTGGAGATAATGTAAGAGTTGCAAAAGCTGATTTCGCAACCACTGCTGGAAGTTATTTTGGTAGTGTAAGCAATGCACTCACAGCAGATTACGCAACAACTTCTGCAAGATTTTTATCTAGTAGTCCCTCGGGGACAACTGAATATCTTGTAAACAATCCAGACGTAAGTGGATTTGTAAAAATTACTTCATCAACTGGTGGAGACAATGTATGGGTTTCAAAAGCTAATTTGGCAACCAATGCAACTTACGCAGCTAATGCTGCAAGTATTACAACAGATGATCTTGCTACTTATCTTACAGCAAGTTTGATTTCTGGATTTTATCAAATTTATTCACACAATACTACTTTGGTTAAAGTTGACAGAGCTACTGTTGCAGAAAGTTGTATTGGAAATGCAGCAACTGCAACATCTTCAACCAATGCTTATAGATTCCAAACAACAGGTA
>CAZOHR010000399.1:0-159 GCA_964579045.1 uncultured Bacteroidales bacterium
TTCTGACTTCCAGTAACAAAATAATTATCGTCACATACGTCGAGAATTGTTGGTTCGCCACCGACCCATTCTCTACTTGTGCTCTCTTCATAGTAAATAACTTTTAACTCTGGAGTTGTAACCTTACCATTTGTAATTACTACTGTATAAACAAGACTA
>CAZOHR010000399.1:169-3403 GCA_964579045.1 uncultured Bacteroidales bacterium
AGCAAGCCTCCACGTATATAATTACAGCAAACCATGATATCAAGGCGATTCTGAACAGTTAATGTATATTCAATACTGTCGGAGCTCATACCATTCTGACTTCCAGTAACAAAATAATTGTCGTCACAAACGTCGAGAATTGTTGGTTCACCACCAACCCATTCTCTACTAGTGCTCTCTTCATAGTAAATAACTTTTAACTCTGGAGTTGTTACCTTTCCATTTGTAATTACAACTGTATAAACAAGATTATCTGAAGCATTACGTCCAGTATTTGTAACCACTTGTGTTCCTTCTACTTTATGATTATTCTGATAATAGTTATTAAAAGTAATAGTAACTTCTGTACCTGGATTACGATAAAATCCTGTTGTTTCAAAAGTAATTATGCCTCTACGCAATCTTCCGTCTTGGCAAGTAAAATTATCTGCACCATAATCAACAGTTACAGTTTTTGGCCATGTTACAGCATCTAAAGGAGTGATAGTAATAATTGGATAACCTTCTTTCGATCCGTTCTTATCTCCGTCAATCTGATCATCACTGTACTTTGCAGCATCGTCGGTTTCGCTAAATGCATCAGCAAAAAGCTTATTCACTAATGAATATTCCGAAAGTGCAGCTAATGTTTCCTGAGTTGTCGGTGGTGGGTCATTTGTAACAGGCTCTTCACAAGAAAACGCAAATATAGCTAGAATAAAAAAGGATAATAAAATGAAATACTTTCTCATAGTTTTAAGTTTTAAATTTGATGTAAAAATAACAATTTAACTTTTCAATTGTTCAAAACCTGCTGCAAAACAACGAAATAAGACACAAAACATTTTATGAGTTTTGTAGAGAATTCATGAAATTAAAAGATGAAAGTCAAATTCAGCTATCGGCTACTTAAAAAAACAGGCTACAAATTCTTCGATGCTAATTCCTTCCATATAGCATTTCATGTCGAAACCTGATATAACAGCTTTGATAGCATCTTTCTCACATTTTGTTCCTACCAAAGCATTTTCGATTTCGGATATTTCTTTTTGAGAGAAAAAATCACCAAAAACTCTTATTCCAGTAATGATTTCTTCTTCTACATTTAAATACAAATCAACATTTCCGTTTTTGGAGTATAGAGAATTTGAGAAATTAAAATCAGGTTTGTTACCATAATTCCACTCCCAAGTAGAATATTTTTCTTTTACCAAAGCATTTACATTATCAATATCATCGTGCGATAACTCAAGCATTTTGGCGTTTGGAAAACAACTTCTAACATAATTGATAAACAAATCTCTGAATTTCTCCATTGTTACAGCTTCTGGAAGATGCTCATTAATATTTGTCACTCTTTCATGATTAGACCTCAATGCTCTATCCGCATATCTTTCTGGGTTGAATTTTAATGCATCAGTAAGACATTTTTTATTTGAGGAAAGTAAAATAGTTCCATGATGAAGAATTTTATTTTCGAATCTGTGACGAGCTTGGCCGCTTACTTTTCTATTATCTAGAACAATGTCATTTCTCCCTGAAAAACTTGTATCTAGATTCAATTTCTCCTTAAGAAAGCCAGAAATTATTGTCGAAACTTTTGAAAAATCTATAAGAGCTGAGTTATCATCGCTATATATACTCGAAAAAACCAAGTTTCCTCTATCCTGAAACACGGCTCCTCCACCTGATAAGCGTCTCACCACTTTAACACTGTTTTGTTTAACATACAGCGCATTTATCTCATCGTATGTGTTTTGATTAACACCGATTATTATGGTTGGGTCGTTAACAGCGATTATAAAAAAGTCTTCGGAATATGATTTTAAAAGGTATTCTTCCAGAGCGACATTAAAGTAAGAATCACCAGATTGCGAATTTAAAATGTACATAACTGCAATAATTAATTTAATGTAAAGCTATTTGATATTATTGATTCCGCAATACTTTAACACTTATAAATATATGTTTGCATTTGCACACATTGATTTTTTACAATATTGTTAGACCAATTGACCTAGAATAGACTTTTATATTAATGGTGCAAAAGTTGAAAATGAGGTATTTGCAAATCAATTAAAATAAGCCATAAACACCTTATCTCAGGTTCTCATAAAGTTTGTACTTATAAACGATTACCGAAACAAGGTCGTATTCGGTAAGTTTCATCACGAATTCAGGAGAGAAATTGCACCACTCGAGAAACGCATTTGTTTCCGACTGATTAAGTCCCGTGATTTTCATAACTAAGGCAGCACTTATTTTCTCCTCAATAAGTGAATTTAGGTAATCCTTTCCCTGCAATTCCGCCAGTTTCTGTTTTTCTTTACCTTCTTTGGAGAACATATCGTACAAAGCAGTTATCGGACTAAAAACCATTCCAATTCCCTGCATTGGTGTGCTACCACGTGTGTAGTAGTCAATATCGGGAGAGCGGAAAGGGAAATTATCGGCGGCGTATGTGTATTCATCATCGGGCAAACGCATGTTGGTAATTTCATACTCCAATTGCTTATATTTACGAAGAGAAATTACTTCAACCGACCTAATTTCATAAACTTTGGTATCCATAAAAACAATCAATGGCTCTTTTTTATCAGTTGCCGAATCGGTTAAAATCACGTATTTTCTATCATATCCCAGGCTTGAGAAGATAATTGTATCATTAATGGTTGCGCTTAACAGAAAATATCCCAATGTGTCGGTAATTGTTCCACTACGGCTTTTTTTTACGTACACGTTAACGTAAGGCAAAGGCTCTCCAGTGCTTTCTTCAAAAACATAGCCAGCAACTATAACTCTATCGGCAATCCTCACAAACTGTGATAAAGCCGGCTTAGTCAGAAGTAGAACTACTGTAATAAGTACAACTAATGTAAATTTTTCTTTCAATACGATTTAAATAAACAACTTTAAAACGACGACAATCAACTTTTATTTGAAATATTCTTAATTTTTTAGGACTCTAGTGTAATTATTTTAGCGTTATCGGTTATCGGTAAAATTTGTAGTCGGTGTGGATTGTAGTAAGTTTGAGATTCTGCTTTATTTTACAAAAGTTAAATTCCAATAAGCGGCAGCGACTACGAAAATCCCACTACCAACTACCAACTACCGCTACCAACTACTAAAATAGAATTCAAATTTTGCCATAACCTAAATAATTACAAATGTTTTTATCTTTTATCTAAAAATATTATTAATAAATTCTTCTGTAGTGTTTACAGGATTTTTATGATAAAATTCATTCTTATG
>CAZOHR010000400.1:0-3399 GCA_964579045.1 uncultured Bacteroidales bacterium
TGTTTTATTTAGCCTATACACTCTAATCTAAATCCGTCAAAATCCTCATACTCGTCAATGTCTACGCTAAGTAACTCAATGGCCTCGTCTATGCTTATGCTGTGGTTTGTTGTTACAGTTCCTAAAGATTGTTCTTCGTAAAATAATTCGTACATTTTTCTTTCTCCCTTCTATCTTCTATATGAACGGTTATTGTTTTAAGAATGTTCTTGCTTCTTCTATTGTTTCAAATTCTGCGGTTGGGTAATCAACAAGAACATCAATTTTACTATCATATGCACCAAGTAGCTTCCACCCCATTCCATTTAAGTCATAAACATAATATTTTTCGTTGATTTGGTCAGTTGCAAAGTTTAAACAACCTAGTTTAAATTTTTTCATTTTTCTCGCTCCCTTCGGCGGTAGGTCGCCACCCTTAATTTAGTTAAAATATTTTCTATTTTTATAAACATAATCTACTAATTTTGAGAAGTTAGAAACTGATGTGCCATTTTTTAATACTCTCGAGCCACCTTGATTTACTTTGAAAAACTCGTCTGTGTTTTCTTCGCCTGCATCAAATTCTGTTTCCCACCTTCCAGAACATTTCTGGTTGATATAATCCGTTGCATCCTGTTTTGATTTAATCATTTTCTTTGCCCTCCTAAATTAATTTGTTTATTTGGTATAGTCCTAGTGTAAACTAATCAGTTTATAATGTCAAGGGGTTTTTATTAAATAATCAGCCTGTGTCACTTTTTATTTTTTGGTAACAAAACGGCAACAAAATGGTAACAGCTAAAACCCTTCTCTAAGTAAGCCTATATATATATATATATATATATGTTACCATGTTACTATATATTTATATATACTACATAACGCGCACGCACGCACGCACATGTATGAGCATGATATAAAAAACGGTAACAGTAACAAAGTATCAAAAAATCGCTGTAACCCATGTAGCTCTATGTTTTGCGCTGTTACAAAAGTGTGTCAATCGGCTCAAAAACTGACACACCGAACGCGGAAACCATTGCGAGAGAATAAAAGCGAGTGAGTCAAAAACTGACACACCAAACTAAACTACATATATATAGACAAATAAGTCATACATGGTATAATTAAACTAGCGGTAGTGTATCGCTTTGTTAAACAGTTACTAAGATGATAGAAGGTAGCATGCTTACCGACCTCTAGGGGCAACGGTGATTACATAAGCCTATAATAGCATGTGTTGGCAGAAGTAACGCGGTTTAACATATTTGTACCATTTCTAAAGGAGCTGATACTATGAGCTATAAAATCGGTATCGTAATTGGCATTATACTAATCATATTAATATTTTTATCTGACGGTGGAGGTGGCTTTATATGATTATAACAAACATATGGAGTCTAACAGTAATCATGGTTTTAACTATAATTTTTACGATAGCGATTATGAAAGAGAGGGGATAGTATGGCAGGAGGTAGACCAACTAAATATGATCCGAAATATTGTGAAGAAATAATTAAATATTTTGATGTTCCTCCTATAAATGTTTTATATAAAAAAGAGTATTTTATGAATGGGGAATTGAAGTCAGAAGTTCCTATTCTTACTGGAGCAGAGTTTCCTACTTTTCAAGGATTCGCTCATAAAATAGATGTGGCAATGTCTACTTTACAGGAATGGTGCTTAAAACATGAAGAGTTTTCGGCAGCTTATGCGCGTGCGAAGGCTATTCAAGAGAAAATATGGCTCACAAATGGCATGGGAAATCTATATAATTCACAGTTTGCACAATTCTTTGGTAAAAACTGTTTAGGTTATACCGACAAGCAAGAAATAGAGTCTACCAACACAAATATAACTGTAGAATTGACACCAGCAGAAAGAGCAAAAAGAATAAAGGAATTAAAGGCTAAGCTATGAAAAAGAAACCTGTAAAAAAGGTTAAGCCATTAATAACAGACAAAGAATTGTTTGAGCTAGAAGAATTAATTGACCAACAGAAAGCGTATGAAGCTCGCAGTTCGTTCAAAAAGTTTTGTGAGTACATAGACAGTTCTTTTTTTAATTATTCGACTAAACCGCATTTAATAGAAATAGCTGATGCAATGCAAGAAGTAGCGGACGGAATAACAACTAAGCTAGCAATTTCTTTACCGCCTAGAGCAGGGAAGAGTTATATAACTTCAATGTTTTGTTCATGGGTTTTGGGTAACAATCCTAATGGTTCTGTAATGCGAAACAGTTATGCAGCTAAACTTGCAGAAAAGTTTTCAAAGGACCTGAGAGATGGAATAATGATTAATGCCAGGTATAGAAAAGTATTTCCCGAAGTACGGACCATAGCAGGGCAGATTGATAATTGGAATATAAACGAGAATACACAGCCTTCATATTTCTGTGCAGGTGTGGGCGGTGCGATTACTGGATTTGGTGTAAAGACTGTCGCTATACTTGATGATCCTATTAAAAACATTGAAGAAGCACTCTCCGAAACTGTGATTGAAAACGTTTGGAATTGGTATACTTCAACTCACTTATCAAGATTAGAAAGCGGTTGTCCTGAAATACACATTGCCACAAGATGGAGCAGAAAAGACCCTATCGGAAGGCTAACAGACCCCGAATCGGAAGCATACTCAAGAGATATGAAAGTCATAAAGGTATCTGCATTGAACGATAAAGGCGAATCGTTTTGTGAAGAAGTTAAGACCACCCAAGAGTATTTAGATATAAAGCAAATTACAGAAGATTTTATATGGGAAGCAGAGTTTCAACAATCTCCAGTAGAAGCAAAAGGCCTATTGTTCCCGATTGAGCAGTTAAGAAGGTTCAAGATGTCAGAACTACCTACAAGAAAGCCTGATGCTATTCTAGGAGCTGTAGACACAGCAGACAAAGGCGATGATGATTTATCAGCACCGATTGAAAGAATGTACGGGGAAGACCATTATGTGGTTGATGTGGTATTCAGCAAAGACCCGGTAGAAATAACAGAGCCACTAATCGCTGATTTAATCATGCGAAACAAAGTAGAAATATGTGATATTGAAGCAAACAACGGTGGATCACAGTACGCTCGTAACATTCGTAATCTGATTAAAAACAGGCACGAATGTTCTGTCATATCAGAAACTAATAGTAGCAACAAAGAAACTAGAATATTAGTCAATAGCGGATTTATTAAGCAGAATTATTTATTTAGAAGTGACTATGCACCCGGTAGCGATTACGACAGATTCATGAGGTCATTGTGCAACTACATGAAGATGGGAAAGAATAAACATGATGATGCACCAGATAGTATAACAATGTTGGCAGAGCGAAGCCGAAATATGAAGCCACCATCACCACGAAAGAAACAGCATTTTGACCATTTCGAGAAACCCGACCACCGAAACGATTTTTATAATGGAGAGTGAT
>CAZOHR010000401.1:0-3104 GCA_964579045.1 uncultured Bacteroidales bacterium
ATTCAAGATTATTTATTTTATAATTAGTTTGATAGTTATCCCAAAAATTGCCGATTGTAAGATATCTTTCGTTTCCACGTGCTCTGTAAACCCCACACATTTCTTGCCAATAGTTAGAATTATCCATTATATGACCTGGCTTATTGATAACCTGCGGCATCTGGATAATGAGTCCAGCATCCAGTGTCCCAATTTTTTCAGTTGTAATTGTAACTCCTAAAGCATCGACCGAAAAATAAGATTTTGATGAGTTTGTATAAAATAGTTTTACGCAATATAATTTATTTCCGGTTAATGGTTGTGATAGTTTTGTTTGTATATATTCCCTCGAAACGCCCCTATAAACTTTTAAAGAATCGTCGAATGTTTCACGCAAAATTATTCCTGCATACCCTGCTCCATCGGATGGATACATTGACCCTGCAAAATTATTAGGCACTCCAGCATCGCCACTAGTGCACACATGTAACAAATCTGGGGTTCCTTTATTAGGATTAGTCCATTGCGGATATGGCTTTCCGATTGATAAAGTAGAAAATGTTTCGGGACATGACCATATATCTTCAAAACTATGATTTAGTACCAAATTCTGAGTAAACACACTAAGGCTCAGAAATAAAAATGTCAATATGGGTAAAAGAATTTTCATCAATCAGTTTTCCTACAAAACTATAAAAAAACTGAAATAGTATTTACTATTGTTTATTTTTCTTTTTTAATCTCCAATTGCTAAGGTCGAAAATCTTTGGTTTGCGCGGAAAAATCTGAGTCATTTTTATCAAACGATTGTATGTGCGCACGTGCCTATCTTTCTTTGAGTTATAGATATCTTTAATATTAATTAAAATTCCTGTTTCTTCGACTCCTCCAAACTCATCATTTTCGACAGTGCCGAAAGTAATCATATTGGGCGACAAATTCATATAGGCATTAACTAGTGGAGGAATTTTTTCATTGCCCTCTTTAACTAGAGAATTAAGAATCTTATAATTATCAGTGTATGAATCACCTATAAATAACTTTTTTATTCTCTCAAAATCAAATTCGATCGGCTGTTTAGGTACAACCAAACGTTCTGAATCTGGAAAATACAAATTTAAAAAACTCAAAATATAATTTCTGGCGTTAAGGTCGAAATGCTTGTACATAGTTACTTTACCAAAAAAATATTTCATCTCTGGATACTCAACAATCAGAGCACCAAGTCCATCCCACAAATTATCCAAAGCAAACATGCCTTTTCTGGCATTTCTTCCGTATTGATATTTGGGCTGAACAAAAGAACGCCCTAGTTCTATAGTGTATGGTAAATAGTTTTTTAAAAAGTCAACCGAAAAATCAAAAAGATGCGAGGTTGCCAGTTTAGTTTCAGGATCATCTAAAACTGTCTCGCCAAGAATGAAACGATATCCACCAATTATCTCCAATTCATCTGGATCCCATACAATAAGCTGAAAATATGGATCTTCTGCGGTATCAAAATCATCGATATCAAGTTCTTTTCCAGTACCTCCTCCAGCCATGCGAAAAGTGATCTCTCGTAAGCGGCCCAATTCTCTCATCAAATTAGGAGAATCCTTGTGCGTGAACACGTATATCTCAGTATTGCCGAAATTTGATTTACGCAATAACTTATTCTTAGTCAGTTCCGATAACAGTAACGCCTTTTTAACAGGAGGAATTACCGGATTCATCACAGTCATACGACCTCCATTTTAAATATTGATGCAAAAATATAAAATATATAAAGACTACAGCCTATTTTTTTAAAGAATATGTCAAGTTATGCAAATAAGCAGCCCATTTGTCAGGGCTTTTTGATTTGTCAAAATAACTGTACGATATTGGTTCGCCAAAGCTTATAGTAATAGTTTTTCCCTTATGTTTCATCATTTCATCAACCAAATAGAGCATTTCAATATTTGCTTTTATCTTAAAGAATTTTCTCAATTTAGCTAGTCGGTAGAAAAATTCAGAATTTCTTCCGTCAATATAAACAGGAATTATATCTCTTTTGTACTCAACCGATTTAACCACAAAACTTTTCTGCCATTTGAGATCCACAATTTTCCCTTTAATTTTTCGCGAAACCAAACCTGCTGGGAAATACAGAATCTGCCGATCAGACCGATAAACTTCGTTAATCAAAGACAGAGCCTCACGAGATTGGCTGCCATGCTTGTTGATTGGAACAAATAATGAAGCAAGAGGTTTTATAGACATTAAAATATCGTTCACTACAAAAGTAAAATCATCATACTTAGAGCTAACTATCTTCATTAGAACAATACTCTCAAGCCCACCCAGAGGATGATTTGCAGCAAATACAAAGCGACCATTGTCTGGAATATTTTCAAAACCATTAACTACAATCTTTAGCTCCATATATTTTATTACCTCGTTGATAAACGACAAGCCATAAAGCTCCTTGTTTTTCTGTAGGAATGCATTTATTTCTTCTTGATGCACAATCCTCTTTAGATAACGAATTAAGAAACGAGGTATTCGCTTTGCCAGTTGAGGATTTTTTTCTTTTAGTACTCCTTCAACATCAATTTTCATCGAATCATTTTCTGTCATGACAATTGTTAATTTCTGCAAAAATATACATTTTTTTGAAATATCACAACATGCTGAATATCAGTTGCTTAAAGTTTTGTCCTTAAAAAGTTATCAACAATGTGTAGAATTATGTAGCTGCGTGTAGCTTTGTGTAGTGAATTATATGTAGTTTTACCACACAATCAAAACAAGGACTTTTATGTTTGTAGGTGAATACATTGCAAAGCTTGATACCAAAGGAAGAATCATCTTTCCTGCACCTCTGAAAAGGCAAATTCCTGAGGCTGAAATACAACAAGCGTTTGTAGTTAAAAGAGATATTTACGAAAAATGCCTATTGCTTTACCCAATGAGTGAATGGCAATATCAAACTTCGATATTAAAAAAGAAGCTAAATCCTTTCAATAAACAGCATGCTGAATTTTTACGTGAATACTATCGTGGAACAGCTGAGATTAGCTTCGACGGCAGTTTTCGTTTACTGATACCAAAGAGACTATTGGAATTTGTGAATGTTGACAAAGACCTTGTATTTGCAGGTC
>CAZOHR010000401.1:3114-3392 GCA_964579045.1 uncultured Bacteroidales bacterium
CAGGAAGGCAAAATAGAAATTTGGGCAAAAGAAGTTTACGAATCAAAACAATCAAACACTGAAGATTTTGCAAATCTTGCCAATGATATATTGGGTGGTGATTTTGGTTTTTACAATCAAGATTAGTTATGTATCACAAACCGGTATTACTGAAAGAAAGTGTTGAAGGACTTAATATAAATCCAAATGGGATTTATGTTGATGTAACTTTCGGTGGTGGCGGGCATTCTACAGAAATTCTAAGCAGATTATCATCAAGTGGACAATTAATAGCAATT
>CAZOHR010000402.1:0-3377 GCA_964579045.1 uncultured Bacteroidales bacterium
ACGACATGTCGGCTGGCTACAGTTCTAAAATGCTTGTCCGTTCACAAGGCCTGGGTTGGCTCGCCGTTTTTCCATGGCCAACCCGCGTCGCAACGACGATTATTCATCGCATAATTTGATTAATCGTTGTTTACGACTCTTTGTCTTCCCCCAGAAATATTGCTTGACCCATTTTATTTAGAAAATTAGAATAACTAGTCTTCAATAAAAAAGGGCTGCTCCCATAGGAAAACAGCCCTTCATTATTCACGCCTACAAATTTTAATTAATATATTTCAATGGCATAGTCCATTCTAGCTTGAACGCCTTTAAGTTTTTGCACATCTTGAAGAAGTTTGTAAAACTTGTAGTTTTCACCTAAAACCTCTTTAATTGCACTTTGCGAAGCTCCCTTGGACATGTCTGTCATAATTTTTTCCATAAAATCTTCTTTCTCAGGATATTCAAAGATTCTATATTCACTGATATCTGCAAGTTCAACAGCTTTTTTTACTGCTGCATCTAAACCGCCGATTTCGTCAACAAGACCTAGTTCTTTTGCATTTACACCGCTCCATACTCTACCTTGACCAATAGAATCAACCTCAGCTTTGGTCATTTTTCTGCCTTCAGCAACTTTGGTAATAAATACATCGTAGAAATCTTCAACCTGTCTTTGAATAAATTCACCTTCAGCTGGTGTAAATGGACGCATGATTGAACCAAAATCGGAATGTGTGTTTGTGCTTACACCATCAACTGTAATGCCAAGTTTCTCAGTCATCAGTTTTTCAATATTTGGAATCATCCCAAATACTCCGATTGACCCAGTTATAGTATTAGGCTGAGCAAAGATGTAGTTAGCAGGACATGAAATATAGTATCCTCCAGAAGCTGCAAGATTACCCATCGATACAACTACTGGTTTGATTTCTGCTGTAAGTTTTACTTCGCGCCAAATAATGTCTGAAGCTAAGCCAGAACCTCCAGGAGAGTTAACTCTTAATACCACGGCTTTAATATCTTCATCTTCACGAGCATCGCGAATAAGTTCTGCCATCCAGTCACCAGCAATGCTACCATCGGTTTTTCCACCATCAACAATATCTCCTTCGGCAAATATAACTGCTACTTTGTTCTTAGAAGTGTTTTTTTCTGCATCTACTTTTGCATCGCAATAACTGGTTATTCCAATCATAAATTCTTCTTCCTTGGCTTCTGATCCACTATTGGTCTTTAGTTCGGCCAATACTTCGTCGTAATACATAATGCCATCAATAAACCCATATTTCAAAGCAGTTTCAGCATCATAAACCATAAGACTGTCGGCATACATGTTTAGGTCTGCAGTTTTAATATCTCTTTCTTTGGAGATTTTAGTACACATATCATCCCAAATACTTTGAATTAGAGTTATAGATTGTAGTTTACTAGATTCACTCATTTTGTCATTCATAAAAGGCTCTACTGCAGATTTAAACTGTCCATGTCTAAAAATCTGAGCTTCAATTCCAAGTTTTTCGAGAGCTCCTTTGAAGAACATAACTTGAGAATTTAACCCTTTCCACTCGATTGATCCTTGTGGATTCATATAAATTTTATCAGAAACAGATGCAATATAATATGCTTTCTGCGAAAAGCCAGATGAATAACTGATGATAAATTTATCAGCTTTCTTAAATTCAATAAGTTTATTTCTGATTTCTTCTATACTTGCCATACCTCCTGGTAAATAGCTTAGATCGAGATAAATACCTTTGATTCTTTCATCATTTTTTGCTTTTTCAATAGTCTTTAAAATATCATTTAATCCAAGAATTTTTGTTGATTCAAAAGTCATAAAGTCGATGTTGTCAAATGGATTATCTGATGCTTTGTCTGGGATTTCATCAGAAAGAGTCATAGTTAATACAGAATTGTCGTTAACAACAACCTCTGTTTCGCCAAGCCCAGAAAGTAATATGGAGAAAAAACCAACAATTATCCCACATACTACCACAAAAGTAATTACGCTTCCAACTACCGTTGCTAAAGTGTATTTCCAAAAATTATTCATAATTAATTTATTAGGTTAAACAATCAAAGTGCTAAGGTACAATAGTATTTTTTACTAAACAAAAGTCTTAACAAGATATTAACTTTAATAGTAAAAAAAAGATGCGTACAGTTTTGCACGCATCTTTACATTATTATAATGTGGTTTATTTACAAATCTCGTCGTAACCAATCAGAGCATCAATTTTGTTTTGTAAAGCAGTTTTGTTTTCATCTTTCATCAATGGTTTTTCCCAGTTTCCGTACATAGGATTTGGCAATACGATAAAAAATGATCCAAATTGGCTTTTTAGCTCGTCAACATTTTCGAAACCATTGTTAACCGAACGGTCGTCCAACATGCTGTCAAAGTCTGCCAAATTATCTCCAACGAGAAGAATGATATTGTATTTTTCAGCTACCATTTTTCTACGAGCATCTTTGTCGCTTTCGTCTGTTCTGAAAAAGAAATTCTCGATTTTAACTTCAGGGAAGCCCAACTTTTTCATGTTTTCGAGAGTAGCATCAATTTCATCTTCACGACGATTGGTGATATAAACGATTTCAACGTTTTTAGACTTTGCATATTCTAGGAATTCTATTGCTCCAGGAGTTGCGGTAGCACATTGTTTATCCGACCATTCTTTCCAATTCTCTTTGGTGTAAGAAGTGTCGTTTTGAATTAAATTGGCTTCGAAATAACTGTTATCCATTACAGTTTCGTCAATGTCGAGAACTACAGCAGATGGTTTGTCTTTTTTTGCAGTTTTAAGATTGTTATCGAGTGCAGTCTTTGCAAAATTGAATGACTGGTAACAACAAGCTCTATATTCAGCCGAATTTTGAACCCAAAGTGTAGCATTCAGCAAATATTCTGAGGTTTCATTAATTACAACAACTTCTTTTTCGCAGCATACCTCTTTCTCTTTTTTCTCTGTATTGCATGACCACAGACTGATTGCGAGGAATAAAATTAGTAGATAAGACATGTTTTTCATATTGTTTAAAATTTAAGATTAGAAAACAAAAATAATGAAGATTTGTGAATAAAAATCACAATGTTTAAAAATGTGAGAATATCTTTATATTATTTTAAAACTGCCCCAACACTTAATTGTATTCCCTGATAAAGTAGTTTGCTGTCAGAATAGCTAAAACTTCCAGAGTGAATGGAACTTGGACTTGTTATTGCAGCGTAAGTTCCATCTATTTTATATAATTGGGAGCCTGTTAAGTAATTAATTCCGACATATCCCCAAGCTTTTTTATTAACCTTAAAACTAAGTTTTATCCCATATATATATCCCCAGCCAAAACCAGATTTTTTATAATTTAATTGCGAGTCAAGATAATAACTTCCATGA
>CAZOHR010000403.1:0-3374 GCA_964579045.1 uncultured Bacteroidales bacterium
AATTTTGCGCTCGACTATCTTGACGAACCTTTTGCCGACTCATCTGCCTTAGCAGTAAACATATTGAGTAAGCTAACTCGCGAAAAAGCTACAGTTGCGCTAAGTGGTGATGGTGCTGATGAAATGTTTGCTGGATATAACAAGCATGCAGCACATTTTAATGCAACTTATGCTGGCACAAAGGAAAAGCTTGCTGCAGCGATGAATCCCTTATGGAAGGTAGTGCCGAAATCGAGAAATTCGAAAGCTGCAAATTTTGCTAGGCAGCTTGATCGTTTTGCAAGTGGCTACAAACTAAGTCCGGAGGAACGTTACTGGTTTTGGGCAAGTATTGGAACTGAGAAATATGCAAACGATTTGCTGAATATTAAAATTGATTATCAGCAATTCAGCAAAAACAAACTCAATATTTTATCAGCACAAAATAGCTTTTCGGAGATTAACACTATCCTATATGCTGATATGCATTTGGTTTTACAAGGCGATATGCTTACCAAGGTTGATTTCATGTCAATGGCCAATAGCCTCGAAGTGAGAACACCTTTTCTTGACCATACGGTTGTTGACTTTGTATTCAGTTTGCCATCACACTATAAAATCACTGCAAACACACGTAAGAGAATACTAAAAGACAGTTGTGCAGATTTAATTCCTGATGAGTTAATTCAGAGACAAAAACACGGCTTTGAGGTTCCACTGCTCAGTTGGTTCCGTAACGAATTATGGTCGATGATAGACGACGATTTATTATCCGAAAAATTCGTTCGTGAGCAGGAAATATTTAATTATGACACGATAAAAAAACTAAAAAAGAAAATATTCTCAAACAGTCCTGAAGATTCAGCTGCCAAGATATGGGCACTTTTGGTCTTTCAGTATTGGTGGAAAAAATACTTCAATTAAAATATGCCAAAAGTACTTAGAATAATAAATAGATTCAACCTAGGTGGGCCAACATATAATGTTGCATATCTAAGCAAATACATGGCTCCAGATTACGAGACACTTCTTGTGGGAGGAATGAATGACGATCATGAAGCCTGCTCGGATTATATCATTAAAAAACTTGGAATTCATGCAATAACAATTCCGGAGATGATGCGTGAGATTGGATATAACGATATGGTAGCATATTACAAAATCAAGGCAATTATCAAGCGTTACAAACCAGACATTGTTCATACTCATGCATCAAAAGCTGGTTATCTTGGGCGTAAAGCTGCAGCATCATTAAATGTACCTGTTATCATTCACACCTTTCATGGCCATATTTTTCACTCATATTTTAATAAATATACAACTGCAGTTTTTAAAAAGCTAGAAAGAGATTTAGCAAAAAGTTCAACAGCGATTATTGCTATTAGTGACATTCAAAAACAAGAGCTATGCAATATCCACAAAATAGCTTCTGAGGATAAATTTAGTGTTATTCCACTAGGTTTCGATCTCGACAGATTTCAAGACAATTACTTAGAGAAAAGGGCTTATTTTCGAAAGAAATATGGTATTAGCGATGATGAAATTGTGATTTCGATTGTAGGGCGACTTGTTGAGGTAAAAAATCACCCATTATTTATAAGATCTATTGCTGAAGTAAAGAAAAGAACAACAAAAAAGGTCAAGGCAATGATTGTTGGGGATGGTCAATTGCGAGGATCACTTACAGATTTAGCAGTTTCGTTAGGACTAAAATGCTCAAGTCCTGAATCTCCAATCGAAGGTGCAGATATTGTTTTTACTTCTTGGATACAGGATGCAGATATAGTCTTTGCTGGATCAGAGATAACAGCGCTTACATCGTTTAACGAAGGCACACCAGTATCTCTTATTGAAGCACAAGCGGCCAACACTCCTATTGTATCAACCAATGTTGGCGGAATTGAAGATGTTGTAATAAAAGGGAAGACAGCACTTTTAGCTGAAAACAATAATCTGGAAGACTACAGTAATAAACTTCTTGAACTTATAGAAAACGACAATCTACGCAACGAAATGGCTTCTTCGGGATGGGATTTTGTAAAGGGAAAATTTCATTATTCGAGGCTAGTAAACGACATGAAGTGCTTGTACGATGAGCTTTTGAGCCATAAAAAATAATATTTACAGTCAAGCGCCAAATCAAAAGGAAAATTTTTTAATTTTGTAGTTTGTAATTTGCAACAACATGAAATTTAAAATATTCTATCTTGCGCTTATAACTTTACTGATTACTGCCAATTCGTGCAGGACATTACGTCCTACGGAAATGTTTCAGACGGATGAAACAACTCCTATTTCAGCTTTTGAATCATCCAAACATGAATATGTAATTAAGCCTTACGACAAGATATCTTTGCGTGTTGTAAGTAATGTCGGCGAATCACTTTTTGGCAGCGGCAATATGGGTGGAGAAGGTGGTTCTAGCAGTTATCCACGTAATCAATCGGGATTTGAATTTCCAGTTGAGTTTGATGGAATGGCTAAAGTTCCGATTCTTGGACGAATACAAATTAGCGGTATGACAGTTAGGCAAGCTGAAGAGTATTTAGAAAAACAGTATGCTCAGTATTTCGTTGATCCATTTGTTTTAGTTCAGGTAACAAATAGAAAAGTGATGATTTTTATGGATAGCGGGACCAAAGCAAGTATTGTTTCGATGCCAAGCGAGAACCTAACTCTAGTAGAAGCAATTGCCGAAGTTGGTGGAATTAGCGATATAAGTCGTTCTTATAAAATTAAGCTTATCCGTGGCGATCTTACAAAGAGTCCAGAAGTATATTACTGGAATATTTCAAATCTTAGCGATCTAAAAGATTCAAATATTTTTCTTGAAGCAAATGATATAATTTATATTGATAGCAAACCGCAGTATGTTTTAAGAGTATTAAAGGAAGCTTCTCCATATCTTACACTTGTAACAACTTTGGTAACTGTTTATGGAGTATTCTTTAAACTTAACGCAAACTAAGCTAAAATGGAACAAACCAAAATACCCTTTTTAAACCAAAAATTCGATCCTCGAACTTTCTTCACAATCTTTAGAAGAAATTTTTGGATAATGCTAATTATTTTTGTGGTAGCCCTAATTTCTGGATACGCATATTTCAGATATACTCGCCCAGTTTTTAAAACAACTACAGTACTACAAATAAAAAACGAAAATAAAACCAATCAAATTCTTGGTATAAACTCGGCAATAATGGAAACAGACCTTGCTCCTGTTATAGAGCTATTAAGGTCGAACGAATTCCTAAAAATAGTTGTCTCAGCACTTCCACTCGACGTAAGTTATTATCGTCAGGGCACATTTTTATCTACTGAATTGTATGGCAGTACACCGTTCGAAGTAAAATATCGCATTAATAACACTATTATCCTCGACCAAAAGATATCTT
>CAZOHR010000404.1:0-3368 GCA_964579045.1 uncultured Bacteroidales bacterium
TTTCTTATAGTTCAAATAAATAGAAAAATCGCAACTTCTTAGGTTCAGATATAGTTTTGTAAGCGGTAAGCAATAATAGATATTATTCAACAATCAACTTCTGGACAAGACTTGTGTTTCCGAAACTAACAAAATATACTCCAGGAGAGAGACTCTCTATGTTAAGCTGGTTAATGCCATTTTGAATAGTATTTGACAATATTAGTTTGCCAGAAATATCAGATATTCGTAGGATTTGTGCAGAATCCGGATTTTCAATTGTTATTGTTCTTGCAGCTGGGTTTGGATATATTAGCGGCAACAAATCAACAGCATTTTCATGATTTATATAATTAACCGACAAATCAAGAATTTCTATTTTATCAATATAAACAACAGAACCTCTATCGTTCATTGACCTAAAACGAATAACAACCTCCTGTCCCCTATAATCATCAAGAATCACACTTACAGTATCAAAATCAGCAGCATCTGTAGGTTTAAACTTGGTTGATATTGCATCTCCAGAAACCGTGGCAAGCGTCAATCCTCCATCAATAAAAAGAATATCCGTAAAATTTAATCCACAATCTGTGCTTAATTCCACAATTAGACTATCGTGGTAAAATTGAGCCAAGCGATTTTTATAAGCGTATGTAAAAACCAGAAACAAACTATCTTCGTCAGGCACAATCATCTGAGGAAGACTTGCATAATCCTCTTCCCACAGTCTTGTTCCGTAGTTTAAGAAATCTACTCCCATAGATTTGTACTGATCCTCGGTTCCCCACGGCATATTTACCAAAGTATTTTTAAAGTCAGGATTATTAATAAAAAGATCTGAATCAGACAAATCGTCACTTAATTCTTCAAAAGTTTCTTGAAATGGAAATTCTGTTTGTTTAAGAACGTAAAGTTTTCTATTGACAGCGTTATTGAAACGGTCAAATTCTGCGCATACATGATAAGGTTTAACAACAGTATGAATAAAATTCACACCATCGGCAAGCTGTTGCGCAGAAGAAGTGAATAGAAATTCTTCATTATTCTCAAGAGTCATTTCAATAAGAGAATCGCAAACCAAAACTTCGTTTATATAAATGTAAACATAAAACGAATCTATTGACAAAATTCCTTCGTTTTTTATCAAAATCTGAATGTTCTGACTGCTTTGATCTGGACATAAAAATTCAGATAGAGGACTTTGCAAAGAAGCGGTTAAATCATAATCATTAACAACTGGGGGTACTGGTGTGTTTGATAAAGCAAGATAATTATATGCAGCAAATACATCAATCATTCCATTACCATAAACATTATCTTCGCCAGCATCACCAAGATCAACAGCGGTGATATACAAAGCGTATTTTAGGTCATAAGCAGATACCATAGGAAATGCCTCAGCCAGCAGCAATAATGCACCCGAAACATGTGGACATGCCATGGAAGTTCCCTGAAGATTTGAATAAGAGTTTATACCTGAACATGAACGAATATTTACTCCTGGTGCTGAGACTTCGGGTTTTATCCTTAAACTTCCTTCCTCTTCTACACATAAAGTAGGACCTCTACTCGAAAACGATGCAATTACATTTGAAGATTGAACTGCCCCTATTGACATTGGATTTACAAGATTGAACGCTCTCATTGCAGGAAATCCGTTTGATGAAGCTACTGGCCCATCGTTTCCGGCTGAAAACGGAGAACAAATTCCAGCAATTTCGATGCTTACCAGTATTTCAGCTTCGACCATTTCGCAAGCACCGAATTGCATTGCTAAAGTATAATCGTATCCCCACGAATTATTAATAACCCTAGGAACATCATCTGTTGTTTCTGGATTTCCATCAGGATCAAGAACCCATTGAAATACATTCAAGAAATCGTCTGGAGCTAATAAATCAGCATCTGTGCTTGCTACAGGATCCGAAGCAATCCACATTGCGTTAAAAGCTACTCCAATTGTATCATTTGTTGCGGGATCAAGGCCAAGACTTGTTCCAGTTGTATGTGTTCCATGACTTGACGAAGCATTATCTGCAGGTTCTGCGCTACGAACTCCATACCAGCACTGACTTAAAGGGAAATGATTACCCGCAAATCCGTCCTCCACAGCAGGATGCCCAGGAAAAACTCCAGTATCCATACTTAAAAATAAAATATTACGTCCGGTATATCCCAATTCCCAAAGTTTGTGCGCGTTAATCGCCTTTAATCCTGGCTCTGCCCCATTAACAATTCTATCACCAGAAGCCTCATTCTCAATAATTTCAGGAATCTTATAACGTGGTGAATTTAAATCTATATAACGAATCCCTTCAAAATCCGAAATCAGGTAAATATATTGCTTTTTTACATCCATGTTTAACATGTTCACTCCCCAAAAATACTGCATTTCACCTACTGATTCGGCATCCAAACGAAGCAAATCCTCAAGTACGGGTGCAAATTGATTTTGCGAAATCTTAGAATTCTCTTTAAGCAAACTGGTTACTGATTTTACTCTCTCATCAAATAATGCCTTCTTTGCATCAAGTTCTATTGCCAAACTATTAATATCATAAAATGAACTAAAATAAATATTGACGTTAATATAGGTGTCTTTTTCAGAACCATCGTTAAGCTTAGAATTAAGTGCTGGACTATATACAGACTGCGAAAAAAGCTGTTGAACAGCGAGCAATAAAATAAAGAAAAAAAGAGTTTTCATAAGTAGGATTTTTTATTTCAAAAATATCATTTTTTGTAAATCAAAAGTTTTTTCATTCAATTAGTTTTTAACAGAATTAAAATAAGTATCTTTACAATTGATTAATGTTTCATTAAATAGGTTTTTGCAATATTATGAAAAAGATAATCGTAATAATTGGTATAATATGTTTTGGCTATTCTGCATTTGCTCAGGTTGACGAATACGATCCGAATGCTTCAGGTGGCGGATTTGGTTCAATAATGATGAGTTTTAGAGGTCTTGATAATAGACTGGCAATTTATAGTGGCGGAGGTGGAGGTTTTGTAGTAAAAGATCTGCGAATAGGTGTTTTCTTTAACGGGTTAACAAATTCATTCAGTCAAAATGACACAAGTAATGTTAGTTATAAACTCGGGTGCAGCTATGGTGGATTATGGTTTGGGTATCCTTTCTTTAAAGAAAAACGTATGCATGGAGTTGCCGAAATGAAATTAAGTCTTGGCAA
This sequence comes from uncultured Bacteroidales bacterium, assembly GCA_964579045.1. GTDB lineage: Bacteria > Bacteroidota > Bacteroidia > Bacteroidales > ML635J-15 > Bact-19. Next base: position 3,177 of record CAZOHR010000404.1, read on the forward strand.
TACAAGAGTAATTAATACAAACTGGTTGCAAATAAAAAATGGCTATTTTTATGGGTTTACTCCTTCCTTGGGTATTGAATATAATGTTAGTGAAATCTTTCGAATATCAGCCAGAATTGAGTACCATTACAGTCTGTTTCCAAAACCACCAATTTATTATACCGAATCCTCTTTCAGCTCGCCAGGAATATA
>CAZOHR010000405.1:0-3340 GCA_964579045.1 uncultured Bacteroidales bacterium
AACAGAAATATTTTCATAAACTGTCTGTCCCGAGATATCTAACAGCTTAATTAATACCTGCTTGGAAAAATTAAAAAACACTTTGTCGGAGGTCGGATTAGGAAATAATATCTGCACCTCATCATCCACATTTTGAACAAAAACAAATTCTTCGACGACAAGATTATTTGAACAATTAGTCTGATTACCCCCAATATCTGTTAGCGTCCAAACTATTGTGGTAGTTCCGATGTCAATCTCAGTCCCATCAAGACTTGCAAGACCATTAAAGTCATTTGTCAGGCTAAAAATCTCACAGTTATCTGTAACACTGACAGGGTCAACTTCCTGACCGGCAATTGTATAATTGATCTGTTCTGATGAGAGGTAAAATATTTTATCTTCCTGACAAAGAATTTCAGGATTAGTATTGTCCTCTACAATAATAGTTTGCTGCACAACAATTATATTCCCGTTATTATCATCAAAACTCCAGTTAATAATATGATTACCAAATTCTGAGAAGCTTAGAGGATCACTTGTCTGTCCCACTACTAATCCAGCACAATTATCACTAGTTTCAGGTATACTTGCAGTTACAGAGCACTCTCCAGTTAAAATAGGCAAATCAGGCTGGTCGGGCGGCTGGTTGTCAATGCCAATACCACCGACAGTAAACGAATAATCAGCTTCGTCTGGATCATTATTTACAAAACTTATCAAAGCAGTTTGCTGAGAACAAGTCTGTGGTGTAAAAGAAATGCTAAACTCGGCAATTGTCCCAGGAGTTATTAATGCTGGGGCATCCTGCACAAGTTCAAAATCGACACCTTCTACAGTTATTCGAGGCTCTCCAGTTAAAATTAGATCATAAGACCCTGCATTAAAAATTGAAAACAGATGAGTTTGTGTTTCACCCGTGGGCACTTCTCCAAAATCGGTATTGTCCTCATCCGACGGAGAATCATCTCCAGACAGAATCGGAAAATCATTTCCATAAAGATTAAGCTCGGTTCCGATAATAAATGATGGGCCTGTCTGAAAACTTCCTCCCAAAAATCCAGCATCAACAGCCTGAACTCCCCAGTTGTATGTTCCTTCAGCGAGATTTTTTAAAGTATAACCGCTTTCGCAATACTGAATCCCGCCTGGTGATGCAACATAACGATAACCATTATCTGTGAGTGCTGATGTGTCGGCCAATGGAGATCGGACAAAACCTTCACCTGCGGCAGGAACAACGCAAATATTATAATTAAGACCATCCTGAAGTGTTTCAACATCAGTTGCTTTATCCCAGCTAAGAGAAACATCAGTTCCAGATGCCTGAGTATTACAGTTTTCAGGTGCGGTTGGTTTTGAATTGACAATTGGGCATTCGTTCAAATATAACTTTGTTATCAAGACACCTCCAGCTGAGTTCCCTGTTAATAGAATATCGAGTTTTTCATCATTATTATAGTCACCCCAAGCAACTGTACTCATACATACAGGAGTAAGACTGCCCGCAAATACCTCTGAAAAACTGCTGCCGTTATTGCAGTATATTCTAGAAAATTTCACATCAGCCACATTTCTACCTGTTACCAAGAGATCTAAATCTCCATCATTATCATAATCGCCCCATGAGATATTATTTTGACATTCCCAGGAATGAACAGCAATAATGTTCCCTGAAAAGACTTCGACAAAGCCACTTCCAGTATTATTATAAATTTTTGAAATTATATTTGAAAGATTGTCTCTGCCTGATGAAACAATATCAAGATCTCCGTCGTTATCATAATCTCCCCATTCTGAAGCTCCCCAATATGCGCCAGTAATCTGCCCTGCATAAACTTCGACAAACCCAGTTCCAGTATTTTTATAAATTCTTCCGATGGCTTCATTACTATATCCAGTAAGTAAAATATCCAAAACGCCATCATTATCATAATCTCCCCAAGATACGGACCCATAGGCAATTCCGATAATATTTCCAGGATAAGCTTCTACAAAGCCATCACCATTATTTTCATAAATCTTTGTAATAAGCTCAGGCCCAGTATGTCCTGTCAGAATTAAATCAAGATCGCCATCATTATCAAAATCGCCCCAATCGGTTGAACTAAATCTCACTGGTGTAAGACTTCCTGCATAAACTTCAACAAAACCAGACCCAGTATTTTGATATAATTTTGCAACATACGCCGAACCGGTATGTCCAGTTAAAACCAAATCAAGATCTCCATCGTTGTCAAAATCACCCCAGTCGGCAGTACCCGCCCAAACTCCAGTCAAACTTCCTGGGTATGCTTCAGTAAAACCACTTCCATTATTTTCATAGATACGTGCAATTTTCTCAGTTACAGTGGCATTAGTAGCACCAGTAATCAACACATCCAAATCACCATCCATATCGTAATCACCCCAATCAACCGTACCATATTGAACGGCAGGCAAATCGCCAGAATACGCTTCGGCAAACTGTGCATTAGCGGTGTCACAAATTGAAAAAATCAATAAAGTTAGAAGAATCAGAATTCCAGGCCACGTTTTCTTTTGCAGCTTGTATGATTGAAGCAGAATTTTATTCATATTATCAGCTTTTAATTTTCAGAAATCAGGGTAAGATAATCTAATTCTGTAAATATACTGAATTTCAGAATGTTATGTAAAGATGTGAGTTAATATTTATTCAAACTTTACCTTACTAACAAAAAACACATTGCGTTTTTTCTTTACTTCACCTTTCTCATCGTTTTTTATTCTTTGAAAACCATATGCAATAAAATAATTATCGTACCAGTATTCAATGTTGGAAAAACTAGATTTAGTTTTATCGTTTTCAAAAGATGTTTCAATTTTATCGTACTGATTATTTTGAACAACCTCGCCATCGTTGTCAACGATTTTTGATACAACTCCCAAACTATTTGTATAAACCATTTTTACCGTAAAGTCGTTTTCTTCTGAAACGGCAATAAACCTTTTAACATAAAATGGCTTCTCAGTTGGCCACATTTCGAAGGTCTGATCCCAAAGCAACTCTCCGTCTAAACCAAACTTTGCAAGAACAGCATGTGTGTATTGATAGCCATCAAAAACCTGAACAGTTGTGGTGGTTGTGGAGGTTACGCCGTTTGTGGTGGTGGTGGTGGTTCTGGTTTCTGTTCTATAAGTTGGATAAAATGCTTCTCCCAACAACAAATAACCATCATTACGCACTATAATATCGTGAGCAGCAATATTATAACTCAGATTAAAATCTACACCTGCAGCTTCTTTCTTCTTTTTCTTCTTTTCGATTCGCACTTGTTGTCTCTCAGGTAAATAGGATAAAAAGTTCTGCAAATCTGTATATGGATAAAACTTAATAAAC
>CAZOHR010000406.1:0-1926 GCA_964579045.1 uncultured Bacteroidales bacterium
TACGATAAAACCCAGCCGCTTTTTTCATTCTTTTATTACACCAGACACCACCCAAATCTTGTGCATTAACGCCACTTGCAAGATGATTTAAGGATTCAGTATGCAGTATCAATTTTAATTCTGTATTTAAACTGAGTAAATCATTTACAAGTCCTGAATGATCGTCGTGATGATGAGTTAGGAACAAAAATCTAATTTCTTCAGGTCCAATATTATGCAGTTTTAAAGATTTAAAAAACAGGGAGCGATCTGATTCATATCCTGTGTCTATCATCAAAAAACCGTCATTAAGTGATATTAAATAACAATTGGTTTTAGAGAGTTTGATAATAATTATACGTTGAGATATCATTTAAAATTTTAATTAAAAATGTTTCAAAAATGTCTTATTTCTAAATGGTTTTCAACCCATTAACGCTTTGTTTTTCTTAATCATTTTATAAATTTCGAACCAAATTATACTGAAACAACCAGCCAAAGCACAGATAACAAATTCCAAAATACTAATCCTTTCAAACTGGAAGAGGTTTAATAAAAAGGGAATATTCAAAATTAAAATGAGAAAAATAAATGCTCCACCTACTACCCACTTTACTGTTTTGTTTGGAGTAACAATAATTTTAAAAATATTGGAAGTCCATGAACGGTTCGACATGATAACAGCAAGGTTTGAGATAATAAGTGCAACAAAACAGAATGTTCTTACTTCTTTTTCATCATATCCTAGATTAAGTCCAATAAAATAGATTGAAATGCAAATCAAAAGTATTCCTATTCCCTGCAGACAACTTAAAAGTATTTTTTTAGCCCCGAAAAACGGTTCTGAAATTTCTTTTGGCGGTCTCAACATAACATTGCTCTCTTCTTTCTCTGCTTCAAAAATAATAGAACAGGCAGGATCAATAATCAATTCTAGGAAAACAATATGTACTGGCCATAAAATAAGAGGTAAATCGGCAAAGAAAACTGGGATAAGCGATAATCCAGCAATCGGGACATGAATAGCAAAAATATATGCTAAAGCTTTCTGCAGATTATCAAAAATTCTTCTCCCCATTTTAATAGCACCAACTATTGACGAAAAATTATCATCCATTAAAACAAGTGAAGAAGCTTCTCTAGCAACATCAGTACCTTTTTCGCCCATCGCGATTCCGATATTCGCAGCTTTTAATGCTGGTGCGTCATTTACACCATCTCCTGTCATAGCAACTATTTCATTGTTTCGCTTTAAAGCATTTACAATTTTTAGTTTTTGTTCAGGCACAACTCGTGCAAAAATATTAACATCTTTAATTCGTTCGCACAACTGATCTTCAGTCATCTCATTCAATTCTGGGCCAGTTATGCAATTTTCAGGATTTGTGATGCCTATATTTTTTCCAATATTTATTGCAGTAACTGGATAATCGCCAGTAATCATTATGACGCGGATTCCGGCTTTGTGACATTCTTTTACCGCTGCTGGCACATTTTCTCTGACTGGGTCAGACAATCCAATCAGGCCAATGAATTCGAAATCGAAATCATGCTGAATCTCTGGCAATTGTTCGGAAGAGACCTTTGAAGTAGCAACACCTAAAACCCTCAGTCCGGTTGAGGCCATTTCAGCAACTGCTTTACCATATTCATTAACTTTTTCTTTGCTTAGATGACATAAATCAAAAATAGCTTCTGGAGCCCCTTTTGCTGCAATAACCAAATTCTGAGTTCCGGTATTTGAAAACGCTCTCGACATCGCTAACAAGTCTTTCGAAAGAGGATATTCTTTTTCCATTTTCCAGTCGTTATGGATATGCTCCGTGCTCTTGAGAAAAATGTCTCCAGCATTTATAATGGCTTTTTCCATTGGGTCGAAAGGATTTGCCTGACTTGATAATATTGCATATTCAATAATTTCGTGAAATGGCTCAGGAAAATCTTTTC
>CAZOHR010000406.1:1936-3340 GCA_964579045.1 uncultured Bacteroidales bacterium
ATAAATACGTGTAACAGTCATTTTATTTTGAGTCAGCGTACCTGTTTTATCTGTACATAGAACCGTTGCAGAGCCAAGCGTTTCAATTGCAGCAGGTTTGCGCGTGAGAACATGTTTTTTAGAAATTCGCCATGCTCCTAATGCTAGAAAAATTGTTAATACAACCGGAAATTCTTCAGGTAACATAGCCATTGCAAGAGTTATTCCAGCTAAAAATCCCTTCAACAAATCGCCTCTGGTTAAGGTATAAATACCTATTACCATAAGACATAAAATTATTCCGATAATTGCCAGACGTTTTACTAAAACCCCCATTTCTCTCTTTAACTGAGTGGGCTCTTCTTTAACTGATTCTAGAGCTTTCCCGATTTTACCGATTTCTGTATTCAAACCGGTAGCAGTAACTTCTATTATTCCGTTTCCCTGAACAATCATAGATCCAGAATATACGATAGGAATATCATCTCCTCCTGGAACAAAGTTAGTGTCGTTTTTTGCCCATTCTCTTTTCATAACTGGTACTGGTTCTCCTGTTAATAAAGATTCGTCAGCAGACAAATTAATACTATTAATTACTTTTCCATCCGCTGGGACTCTGTCGCCTTCCTGAAGAATAACAATATCTCCAGTAACAACATCTCTACCAGCAATTCTTATAGTTTCTCCGTCCCGCATAACTAAAGCTCTAGGACTTGCAAGATCCTTAAGAGCATCAAGGGCTTTTTCAGTTTTCTTTTCCTGATAAAACTCTATTCCCATCACAACAAAGACAAATCCAAGTAGCATTAATCCTTCCTGTATATCCCCTAGAATGAGATATAATGTACCGCAGGCAACAAGTAAAAGAAACATTGGTTCCTTTACGACACCAACTGCAATTTGAAGTACCCCTTTTGGCTTGGACGATGGCAATTCGTTAAATCCTTCTTTTTTTAATTTTTCAGCAGCCTCCTGTTTTGAAAGCCCTTTTAAATTTTCAACTTTAAATGATGTTTCCATAAAAACAAACTCTTTTTAGTTAGGCTATACTAACTATATAAATAAAAAAAACTATTTTTCGTTTAATACTTTCGATAATAATCCAATTAAGCTTTCCAATTCATCACTGTTTAATTTTCTGCTGAACGATTCAGCAATAACTTTATGGGCATAATCATGAATCTGATTTATTAACTTTCCTTTTTCAGTAAGGTGAAGGTGCGCACTGCGTCTGTCTTCATCAGATCTAACTTTAAAAACAAATTCCTTCTCAATAAACTTATCTATTGCTACTTTAACAGTAGGCTTGGACAATTTTAACTGAGCAGCCAATTCTGTGATATTAGGATTATGAAGCAGATTAATTGTCACAATATACCTCATTTGCGTTGGAGTAAGATTTGACAGATTAAACTGATATTTTGC
>CAZOHR010000407.1:0-3332 GCA_964579045.1 uncultured Bacteroidales bacterium
GGTAGCAATCGTGTCTCAACTTTGCCCGTAGGGCATTAACCTTTTTGAGATATGCTTAACATAATGACATTGAGCATGTGGCTGGGTTTTATTTCTCAGCACTTATCGCAAAATGATTCAAAAAGCCAGATTCGACAGTAATATTTTTAAAACCAGCAGCAGTTAGATCCGAAATAACAGTTTCGGTTTTCACTCTGTGTGTAATTGGCGGTCCTATTTCAAGTTCAGGATTCTGCTCTGTTGACCAATCAATAATTAGCAATTTTGCTCCTGGTTTAAGTGTTTTAAGTACATTTTTCAGCCACTTTTGTGGAGTTTTCATTTCGTGATAGACGGCAATGCTCCATACAGCAACTAAATCATCCTTTGCAAAAGGCATTTCGTTGTCCTCTATTTGAAGGGGAAATACATTATCACATTCGGCAGAGTCATACATTTCTTCAATCATTTGCTCTTCGATATCGAGTGCAAATATTCTGGAGTTAGAATATATTTCGGCAATAGGATAGGTGATGAATCCTGTTCCTGCACCATAATCAGCCATGTTTCCGTTAATATCTTTACCTAAAATATCAACGATTTTCTCGATTGGAATAAATTTTAGTCGTTGAGGGTTGTTAAGTTTCTTCTTATTGATAGGGTTAAATTTTTTATCTTCCATTTTTAATAAATATTTAATGCAAATTTAAGAAATCAAACAAAAAAAGCCGGCTTTTTGTTCCGACTTTTTTTTGTTTTCGGTGGCTTCGAGACATTTTGTTGCTAGTGCTATGTGACTAAGATTTTTGTTTGTATCTTATTTCGCTCCTAGATAAAATTTCGAGCAACAAAACCCTCAGCCACCGATTACAGATTTTAGAAGTGATAATAAACGCCCAACAAGAATCTGATGTTTGCAACTTCTTCAGGGTTCAATGGGAGTGCTTTTGGATCGTATGTGCCATCACCATATGCAGCGACAGTATATTCAACTTCAGCACCAACTTGGAATTTGCCTGCAAAATAGTTTACTCTTGGCGAAACTCTGTAAAGATGATGGATGTTTGTACCTAATCCACCGAAACCACCGTTAATATCCTTAACAGTACCTAAGTTCTGGTTGTAACCTGCAAAAATGCCAAACTGCCATACTTTTCCGGTAGAGGAAATATCAACCCAACCTGCAGCACAACGAGTAGGAATATAACTGATGTCAGCTGTTGCTGCATCGAGAGTGTCTAATACTGCATAGCCTCCAGGTATAAACATGTCATTACCATTTTCGGAATAAACACCAGCGATTTTGAAGTTTATTTTTGCAAATTTTGCATTAGCATAAACGATTCCAGCCAAAGAATTAACTTTTTGATTAGTCTGAAAACCGAGAGGAGTAGTAAGACTTGGCTGAACTGATTTGTAATTAGCTCCGAAACCTGCATTAAAAGCTGTTCCTTTTTCTTTGTCTGCCTTTCCGTAATTAACATTAAGATTAAAAGCAGGCATACCAGCATTCCTTAAATATACACTCGAAGGAATACCAGCAATATTTCTTGAAGCGAAATCTCTTTCGCCAAAAGCTGTTGCAGCAATTTTAAGATTTCCCATTTTGTAAGAATATCTTATTTGAGGATTTCTAGAGAAAGGTTGGAAACCTATACCAGTGTTAAAGGAAACTGTTCCTGGAAAACATTCTAGAACAAACATAGGATGCCAGAACTGACCGGTCATAAGCTCAGCATTTTTCCAGTTTAGTTTAATAATTGCATGACGTAATCTAAACCCATTTACATCGGCATCGGTATGACCGAAAAATTCGCCTTCGAACATCCCAGATGTTGTAGCTCCAAATGCATCTGGACCAGTAATTTTTCCAGTTAAGCGAGTTTGGATTGCAAGAAAATTGAAACTCCCATGATCGTTAAGATCAACTCCGTTTGGATCCAATTGCGGTGCCTTAGGCCAAAGTAAAAGATGTCCTTCGCGAGCATCAACAGTTTGACGACTATCATAAAAGAAATCGTTTTTTACGTAACCGCTGAACGTTATTCCGAAGACTTTTTCTTTGTCAGCAGTTTGTGCAATTAGCCCATTAAATAGAAATAAAAAACTAAAAACAGACACAAATAATGGTAGAACTTTTTTCATAGTATTTGAATTTTTGTTTGAGGTGTAAAATTAGACACATTTATTTAAACGCGTATAAAGTATTTTTGCCAAAAAGTTGTTTGTTAGCAGGATTATTTGAGCAAAAAAAAGAGCTGATTTCTCAGCTCTCTATTTATCTTTATTTTAAAGGTATGTTTTTTAATACATCTAGGAGATGGTCATACCACATTTTTACAGTTTTAATTTCAATTTTTTCGTCTGGAGAATGAACGCCTCGCAGTGATGGTCCAAACGAGATCATATCAAGATTTGGGTATTTCTCGAGGAAAAGACCACATTCTAAGCCTGCATGAATCGCACGAACAACTGGTTTTTTGCCAAATAGTCTTTCATATGATTTTTCAGCAATTGTAAGAATTTCTGAATTAGGGTTTGGAGCCCAACCTGGGTAGCCATCACCAATAGAAACCTTTGCCCCAGCCAAATCGAATACCGATTTAACCATTAAGTTTATATCTTTTTTGCCTGATTCCAATGAACTTCTTTGGCTGGTGGTTACAAGAATTCTGCTTTTAACAAATTTTATTGATGCAAGATTTGTTGATGTTTCAACAAAACCTTTAATTGCAGGACTCCACGCGTGAACACCATGAGGACAGGCATATACTGCATTGGTTAATTTAGTTTGTGTTTTAAAATTTATAACAAATTCTGGTTTTTTTGCAGTTTCAAGACTTAGCTTGATGTTAGGTTCGGTAACTGCAATTTCCTGAATTATCTGTTTGTTGAAAAGTTCAAAATCTTTTTCCATTTTGCTTACAGAGCTCGATTCGATGGTGAATGTGAATTCTGCTTCGCGAGGAATGGCGTTACGTTTATTACCTCCATCAAAATGTGAAAGTCTAGCCTCGTACTTTTCAGTTATAAGATGAAGAAACCTATTTGCAATTTTATTTGAATTTCCATAGCCTTTATCTATTTCATCACCGCTGTGTCCGCCTCTTAGTCCGTTCACCACAAATGTAAAAGCTTTATGTTTTGATGGAACGTCATCTTTTTTAAATTTAAACGACGCTACCAAGTCAATACCACCAGCACAGCCAATAAATATCTCACCTTCATCTTCGGAATCTAGGTTAAGTAATATTTCAGATTCAAAGAATCCAGGTTGAATTTCGAATGCCCCGGTAAGTCCAGTTTCTTCATCAACTGTGAAAAGACATTCGATTGGTCCATGTTTAAGTGAG
>CAZOHR010000408.1:0-3330 GCA_964579045.1 uncultured Bacteroidales bacterium
GGGGACAGTGCAGCAGCAATGCGTTATACAGAAGCTAAAATGGCGAAAATTGCTGATGAAATATTAGCAGATATTGACAAAGAAACAGTTGATTTTCAGTTGAACTTTGACGATTCACTCGAAGAACCAACAGTAATGCCTACCAAACTGCCAAATTTATTGATTAATGGAGCAAGTGGTATAGCAGTTGGTATGGCAACTAATATGGCTCCTCATAATTTAGGTTCTACTATTGATTGTATAACTGCATACATCGACAATCAAGAAATTACTGCTGGCGAACTTGGTGTGATAATGCAAGCACCCGATTTTCCAACAGGCGGGATTATCTACGGTATCGAAGGCGTACGTGAAGCTTACGAAACAGGTAGGGGTAGAGTTGTTATTCGGTCAAAAACCGAAATTGAAGTTGCTGACGGTGGACGTGAGAGAATTATTGTCACCGAAATTCCTTATATGGTTAACAAAGCTGAATTGATTATCAAAATAGCTGACTTAATCAATGAGAAAAAAATTGAAGGAATCTCAAACATAAACGATGAGTCGGATCGCACAGGTATGCGCATTGTGATTGACATCAAACGCGATGCCGTTGCAAATGTGGTTTTAAACAAACTTTATAAATACACTTCACTTCAATCATCATTTAGTATCAACAATATTGCACTGGTAAAAGGTCGTCCAATGATGCTTAACCTTAGAGACCTCGTGAAGTATTTTGTTGAACATAGACACGAAATTGTTGTTCGCAGAACAAAGTTTGACCTTAGAAAAGCTGAAGAACGCGCTCATATCTTAGAAGGTCTTATTATTGCAAGCGATAATATCGATGAAGTAATCAAAATTATCAGAGCATCGAATAGTCCTGACGAAGCACGCGAAGCTCTTATGGAGAGATTCAACTTGTCGGATATTCAATCAAGAGCTATTGTCGAAATGCGTTTACGTCAGTTGACAGGTCTGGAACAAGATAAACTGCGAGCTGAGTACAACGAAATTATGGAGAAAATTGCATTCTATAAAGAGATTCTTGAAAATCTTAGTTTACGTATGCAAATCATCAGAGACGAAATGCTCGAGATAAAAGAAAAATACGCTGATAAGAGAAGAACAGAAATTATTTATGCTTCTGAGGAATTAAATCCTGAAGATTTTTATGCCGACGAAGAAGTGATAATTACAATTTCTCATCTCGGATATATCAAACGTACTGCATTATCAGAATTCCGTGCTCAGAACAGGGGTGGAGTAGGTTCAAAAGGATCAACAACACGCGAAGAAGACTTTATCGAACATATGTTTGTAGCTACAATGCACAATACCTTATTGCTGTTTACAAAAAATGGCAAGTGCTACTGGCTTAAAGTTTATGAAATTCCTGAAGGTTCACGTACATCAAAGGGTCGTGCAATACAAAATATCATCAATATTGAACCTGATGACGATGTTAAGGCATTTATGAATGTTGCTTCGTTGAAAGATGAAGATTACATAAATAACTCTTATATTATAATGTGTACCACCAAGGGAGTATTTAAGAAAACAAAACTTAAAGAATATTCCCGTCCAAGACAGAATGGTGTTTTTGCAATAAATGTACGCGAAGGCGACAGTTTGTTAACAGCAAATCTTATCGAAGAAAAACCAGGTGATGTTCCAGTAAACATTATGATTGGTGCTCGCAATGGAAAAGTTATCCGCTTCCCTCATGATTTAGTAAGATCTATAGGTAGAACTGCTACTGGTGTTAAAGGCATCACTCTTACAAATGATGATATAGTTATTGGAATGGTAACTGTTCGTCCTGATCAAGAAATTCTCGTGGTATCGGAAAATGGTTACGGAAAACGTTCAAGTATCGAAGATTATCGTATCACCAATCGTGGTGGTAAAGGTGTTAAGACTATCAATGTAACCGAAAAAACTGGTAAGTTGATCGATCTTTCTGCGGTTACAGATAACGACCATTTGATTATTACTAATAAATCTGGTATAACTTTGCGTTTGGCTGTTGAATCTTTAAGAGTAATGGGTAGAGCAACTCAAGGTGTGAGACTTATCAATTTACGCGATGATGACGCAATAGCATCTGTTGCAAAAATCGAAAATGGTGCTCTGGAAGAGAAAAATGCACTGATAGATGATGTGATTTTAGATGAGAATGCAATTGTTGACTCAGTAGAAAATACTGATATCGCAACGAATTCAGAAGATATTAAAACACAGGATTAATATTGGCAAAGTGTTTGTATATTTGTAACCGGTTTTAAATTGTGACACTTAAATAAATTATTATGAAAAAGTTAAGTTTATTATTCGTTCTTTTCGCTTTGAGTTTTTCTCTTTTGGCTCAAAAAAATGCTGTAACTAGTGCATGGAGTTATTTAAAAGATGGCTTTCTCGACGATGCAAAAAAATCTATTGACAAAGCAGAATTAAATGCTGATACAAAAGATTGGTACAAAACTCATTACTTCAAAGGTCAGATTTACCAAGAAATTGGAATTTCAGAAAAACCAAAGTATAAGGCACTCTGTACCGATTGCCTTGACATTGCTTACGAAGCATATATCAAAGCAATAAAATTAAATTTTGTTAATCCTGAATATCGTAATCTGGATTTAACTACAGAAGTTGGACTGATGCAATTTGTGAAAATTCTCAGCGAACAAGATGAAACTAATTATGAGAATACCGAAGCACTTTATGATATTATAGGTAACAGATTTCCTGCATTATCAAATGCTTTTATCAATCAGGGTGTAACCAAGTATCAAGCTAACGATTTCGAAGGAGCATATGTAAATTTCGAGAAGGCTGTAATGATTGCGACATTATCTTTCAAAGCAGACACTCAATTATATTACTTCGCATCATTAGCGGCAATGAAAGCCAATAAGTTTGAAGAAGCTATTCAGCTCAACGACTTGTTGATACAAATGAAATTCGGTGCAAACGAAGATGAAAAAGTGGGAGTGTATCTTAACCAAGCTGTTGCATATAGACAAACAGGTGACACAGTAAAAATGCTTGATATTTTGGATAAAGGGATAAAAGCTTATCCAAATGCCAACTATCCTTTAGTAATAGAGACTTTCAACTATTATGTTAACAAAGGTGAAAACGAAAAAGCATTTGAATACATTAATATGGCAATTGCGAAAAATCAAAATGATGCTCAATTCTATGTTATCCGTGGTACTCTTCTCGAAGAAATGACTCGTAAACAGGAAGCACAAGCTGATTATGAAAAAGCTATTGCATTGCAACCAGATAATTTTGATGCAAACTACAGCTTAGGTGCATTCTACTACAATACTGCGGTTGACA
>CAZOHR010000409.1:0-3319 GCA_964579045.1 uncultured Bacteroidales bacterium
TTTAGTTGACGAAGCTATCGCCAACGAAATTTCGGAAAGGATTAATAATTTAAAATAATGGTAACTATTTATGTCTCTAGTGTAATTATTTTATCGTTATCGGTACCCTTCGGCGCCGCTTACTTCGGCAAGCTCAGCACATCGCAGGGTAAAATCGGTTCCGCTGCGGCGGATGTAGTCGGTTGTCAGTAGTCGGTGTGGATTGTAGTAAGTTTGAGATTCTGCCTTTTTTAACAAAAGTTAAATTCCAATAAGCGGCAGCGACTAAGATAAACCTACTACCTACTGCCAACTACTACTACCAACTATAAAATAATTCAAGTTTTGACATAAATTAAATAATTACAAAAAATGAGTTCAAACCGTCAACTATTCCTCAATTATCTAGGTCAAACATCCGAAAGCCCTTATCTACTCGAAATTGAAAGAGCAGAAGGAGTATTTATGTTTGATCCTTCAGGTAAACGATACCTCGACCTTATTTCCGGTGTTTCTGTTAGTAGTCTAGGTCATGGTTTTAAACCAGTGCAGGACGCCGTCATTGAACAAGCGAAGAAACATATGCACCTTATGGTTTATGGTGAGTTTATTCAAGAACCACAAGTAAAATTAGCAGAGTGTTTGTGTAAAATGTTACCGCAGGAGTTAAATTCTGTTTACTTTGTCAATAGTGGAAGTGAAGCAATCGAAGGAGCTGTAAAACTTGCTAAGAGGTATACTGGTAAAACAAAAATGTTCTCTTTTAAGAATGCATATCATGGAAGTTCACATGGAGCACTTAGTTTGTGTGGAAACGAAGATTTTAAAAGTTCATTTAGGCCGCTATTACCCGAAGTATATACCATTGAGATAAATAATTTTGAGCAACTCCAACTTATTGATAAAAACACCGCTTGTGTCTTCCTTGAACCTATTCAGGCCGAAGCAGGAATTGTAATCCCATCAATAAAATATATGAAAGCTCTGAGGGAGGCTTGCGATATAAATTCTGCATTGTTGATTATTGACGAAATCCAGACAGGATTTGGACGTACTGGTAAGTTATTCGGATTTGAGCATTTTGAAATTATCCCTGATATTGTTTGTTTCGCAAAAGCATTAGGTGGTGGAATGCCTATTGGTGCGTTTGCTGCTTCTAAAAACGTGATGCAGTCGTTTACTACCAATCCCGTACTTGGGCATATTACTACATTTGGAGGTCATCCAGTGAGTGCAGCAGCAGCTCTAGCAGCAATTCGCTATATTAGCGAAAACGATCTTGCATCGGATGCCGTACGTAAAGAAGAACTATTCAGAAAACATTTGCAACACCATCTAATATCAGAGATTAGAGGTAAGGGATTATTATTGGCTGTAGAAATTGGAAGTTTTGACCTAGTTTTGAAATTGATAAAACAAGGCTTGAATGACGGTTTTATTACCGATTGGTTTATTTTTCATGACACAGCTTTCAGAATTGCACCTCCACTAAATATCAGTAATGACGAAATAATTCTCGCATGCAATATGATTAAGGATGCATTAAATAAAATTTAATTTTAATTTTACAAAATATTTAGAATTCTTTACGTTTAATTATTGTAAACGAGATGAAGATGATTATTAAGAGAATATTATTCCCAGCAGTTTTTTTCATTGCAGCGCTTTCTGTAACTGCAAAGGAGAATCCATATATTGCTGAGGTAGATTCCGTTAGTAATCTGTTCGATGAAATTGTAAGCTGTAAAAGTGATAAGCAGAAAAAAGCGATAAACAATTATCTTGTTTCTTATATGCTCACATTTCTTAAAAATCAGGCTTCTTTTGGTGCCGATTTTTCAAAAGTAAAGAATCTGTCAGTATTAAAATCCGAAGATAATCAGCTAAGGGTTTATACATGGAATCTATTTTATGCCGACGGGAGTTTCCAATACTTTGGGTTTTTACAGTATAAGGACAGGAAAGGACTTAGAGTTTATTTCTTGGACGATAAAAAGTTTGGTATGAAGGATGAGATGAGACTTTTTCAGACTAATTCCGAATGGTATGGTGCAATTTATTATGAGATTATCACTAAGAAATGGAATTCTTTAACATATTATACACTAATAGGTTACGATGGTGCTGACCATCTAATTAATCGCAAGGTTATAGAAGTTTTGTACTTCGACAGAAAGAGTATTCCAGTGTTTGGAAAGAAGTTGTTTAAACTTAATCGCACAAATACCGGACGCTTGGTTTTTGAATATGCTGACAGAGCAACTATGTTATTGCGTTACAACGAACAAAAAGATATGATTGTTATCGACCATCTTGTTGCTCCAGAGCAAAAATATACCAATATGTTTCAATACTATGGGCCAGATTTCTCTTATGATGCTTTTATTTTTAAGGGAGGTAAGTGGATTTTGCAGGAGGACATTGATCCAGATGAAGCAATTAATTATAAAAGGGAGTCAAAAATCTCTCAATTGAGAAAAAGAGGATCTTCAAAAGACTTTTAGGATATTAGAAATTATTTGGATTAAATTTGACTCGACAAAAAAATGAAGACCACAAAACATATAAATTTCTACTGCGTTGACAATGATGTTCTCGATCTTGACTTCTTTAGAGAGAACTTTAATCCAAAGCTCCATTATACTCTGTACACTTTTAACTCGGTTCAAATGTTTTTAAATAAACTAAAAACTGATGTTAAGGATAATAGCTTTAAAATTGTAATTGTTGACAATATCATTACTAGCAGAGGTATGAATACTAAAACTGCACTTGAGCTTATTCCTCCTATTAAGAGTATTGATAAAGAAATTGAAGTAGTTATTTTTGCAGATAGCGAAAATATAGAGTTAAAGGCAACAAGCAGCAATGTTAAACCAGCAGCATTTATTAAAAAAGATTCTCAATATTTTGTCAGATTATACCCACTCATTTCTCGTCTTATTAGTGAATATGAATTAAAGCGAAAGCTTAGGTCAAGTAAAAGAGCAACAGTTTTTGTGCTAGGTGTTTTTATTGTTTGTTCGATTGTCTTTCTTCTTGGGTTCCTTTTGTACAATTAAACTAATTGTCTGGATAAAAAAAGACTAAAAACACTTATTACTTTGCACAGTTGATTTATTTTAGTTTAAAGGAAAGAATAATGTTGAATAGAATCCAAAATTCAACCCAATTTATACCTCAAAGTTTCATTTTTTTTTCGTCGATGCGATGCGCGTACAATGTCATTAAGATAAGCCCATTAAAATACAACTTAATATTTTTTACGCCTTTAGTTGTGCAAAAGGTTAATGCCCTACGGGCAAAAGACACATCATGCAGATACGTTTTTACTGACATT
>CAZOHR010000410.1:0-3311 GCA_964579045.1 uncultured Bacteroidales bacterium
GGCCTTTTTTCTGTGGTAAAAAACCTTCGAAACAGAATCTTTCGGATGGAATTCCAGATGCTGCCAATGCTGGTACAAATGCTGTTGCACCTGGTAAGCATTCTACCTCCGCTCCTTTCTCGATGCAGGTTTTTACCAATAAAAATCCGGGATCTGAGATTGAAGGTGTGCCAGCATCTGATATCAAGGCGCAGCTTTCACCATTAATTATTCTGTCAGCAATATGGTTAACTGCCTGATGCTCATTAAATTTGTGATGACTGTACATTTTAGTCGAAATGTCAAAATGCTTTAACAAGAATCCCGATGTTCGGGTATCCTCGGCAAGAATAAAATCAACTTCCTTTAAAATGCGAATGGCTCTCAAAGTCATGTCTTCGAGATTCCCCACAGGTGTCGGTACAAGGTATAGTTTACTCATAATTTATTAGTTAATACAAAAATAACAAAAATTAAGGAACTTGCATCCATATAATCAAATTACCATTTAATTTAGCAAATATGCCTCTAACAATTTATAATAAAAAATTTTCCAAATATCAACTTTAAAAACAACTTAGTTTTTCGTGTAAGGCTCTCATTATAAATAATATAGCAAATTCGCAAGATAGAATTTAGAGATTTTTGAATTAATTAGCAAAATTATTTATTGAAAATTAATTCAAATATGTGATAAAGGATATAAATAAAGTTTATATCTTTGGTTTGTTAAAAATATCACGCCTCCTAGGCAACCATCTTTTATTATAATTTACAATGTTAAAACTGTAATAGGTATGAATATACATGAATATCAGGCAAAGCAGGTATTAAAGCAATTTGGGGTAAATGTTTTATCGGGATATGCAGCTCAAACTGCAGAAGAGGCACGAGATGTAGCTAAAAAACTTGAAACAAGTAAATATGTAGTAAAAGCCCAAATTCACGCAGGTGGTCGTGGCAAAGGTGGAGGTGTGAAAATTGCAAATTCTGTCGAAGAAGTTTATGAAATTGCTAAAAAAATGCTCGGCATGAATTTAATTACACATCAGACCGACGAGAATGGCAAACTTGTAAGCATGTTGTATATTGAAGCTGCTGCAAATATTAAGTCTGAATATTATTTAGGAATAACCTTGGACAGAAAACTCGAAATGCCAGTTTTTATGGCAAGTGTTGAAGGTGGTGTTGATATCGAAAAAGTTGCAGAAGAACATCCAGAAAAGATAATCAAAACAGTTGTAAATCCATTATTTGGATTATTGGATTTTCAATTAAAAAATATGGCATCTGAGTTGGGTTTGGATGACAATCAAACTAAAGGCTTGGCTGTTTTTGCAAAAGCACTCTATAATGTATATATGGATAAAGATGCTTCCCTTATTGAAATAAATCCATTAGCGCTACTGGACGATGGTAGTTTTATTGCTTTAGATGCCAAAATTGGATTTGATGACAATGCTTTATTCAAACATCCAGATATATTAGCTATGCGCGACTTTAAT
This sequence comes from uncultured Bacteroidales bacterium, assembly GCA_964579045.1. Taxonomy (GTDB): domain Bacteria; phylum Bacteroidota; class Bacteroidia; order Bacteroidales; family ML635J-15; genus Bact-19. The sequence continues at coordinate 1,485 of CAZOHR010000410.1, forward strand.
GAAGAAGAACCAGCCGAAACAGAAGCAGCTAATTTTGGACTTAGTTATGTTAAACTTAATGGCAATGTTGGTTGTATGGTTAATGGAGCTGGACTAGCAATGTCAACTATGGATATCATTAAATATAAAGGTGGTCAACCAGCCAATTTCCTTGATGTGGGTGGAGGAGCTAGTGCAGCAACCGTTGCAAAAGGCATGGAGATTATTCTAAGAGATAAAAACGTAAAAGCTGTTTTTATAAATATTTTTGGTGGAATTGTGCGCTGCGACCGCATTGCTAATGGTATTCTTGAAGCGACTCAGTCTATTAGCATTGATGTTCCAGTGATTGTTCGTCTTGATGGAACAAATGCCGATATTGCACGAGAGATCCTTATAAACTCAGGGATTAAAAACATAATTGCAGCAACAAATTTAAACGATGGTGCCGAAAAAGCAGTTGAACTCGCAAAATAATTAATTTATAATTTTAGCTACTATGAGTATTTTAATAAATAAAGACACCAAAGTACTGGTACAAGGATTTACTGGAAAAGAAGCAAGTTTTCATGCTCAACAATGTATAGAATATGGGACCAAAATTGTTGGTGGCGTTACACCCGGAAAGGGAGGAACAAAACATCTCGACTTGCCAGTATTTAATTCCGTTAAAGAAGCTGTGTTGAGCACTGGTGCCGAAGTCTCTCTTATTTTTGTGCCACCAGCTTATGCAGCAAGTTCGGTAATGGAGGCGGCTGAAGCAGGAATCCGTATTGTTGTTTGCATAACCGAAGGAATTCCTGTTAAAGATATGATGATTGCTAAGAAGTATCTTGCCAATTTTAATACTATATTAATAGGTCCAAATTGTCCTGGAATTATTACTGCCGATGAAGCAAAAATTGGTATTATGCCTGGTTTTATTTTCAAAAAAGGAAATATCGGACTCATTTCAAAATCAGGGACATTAACCTATGAAGCTGCTAATCAGATAGTTCTCGCTGGATTTGGAATTTCTACTGCCGTAGGGATTGGCGGAGATCCAATTATTGGTTATTCTTTTATCGACCTACTCAAGCTATTTGAAAATGACCCTGAGACAAAAGCAATTGTAATGATTGGAGAAATTGGAGGTGACCTAGAAATCCAAGCTGCTGAATATATTAAAACAAATATTACTAAGCCAGTTGTGGCATTTATTGCTGGACAAACTGCGCCAAAAGGCAAACGTATGGGCCATGCCGGTGCAATTATTGCTGGTAGTCAGGGTACAGCAGAAGAAAAAATGAATGCTCTTGTTGCTGCGGGTGTTACTGTTTCAAAATCACCTGCTGATATTGGGTCAATGCTTAAAGAAGTATTAAAATAGATTGTTCGATAACAACTTCCCGAATGCTGTCTAACATATTAAATGATAACATTTGTCATTTTATTTTATTATTTTTGCTTGAGACAATACATGAATTATGAGAGAAATAAAAGTTAACGAGCTTACAAAAGTTATTCGCGACATGGCAATTGATGCTAATACCGTTGCAAATGAAGACTTGACAAACTGCTTAAAGTCATTTCAAAAATCTGAACAATCTCCTGCTGGCAAAGCTGTATTAAGTCAGTTAATTGATAATATAGAAATTGCAAAAAATGAGAAAATTCCAATTTGTCAGGATACAGGCTTTACTGTTCTTTATTTAAATATTGGGCAAGATGTTCACTTTGTCGAAGGCAATTTTGAGGAAGCTATTCAGGAGGGTGTTGCTCAAGGTTATACAGATGGATTCCTGAGAAAATCAATTGTTGCCAATCCGCTTACAAATCCAAAGAATACTGGAAATAATACTCCAGCAA
>CAZOHR010000411.1:0-3294 GCA_964579045.1 uncultured Bacteroidales bacterium
CCAAGTCATATCTCCCATTTGGAAATACTGAATTGTAGGATTAAATGTAAGCCAACCATTATCTGCCATACCAAGATAATAAGCAAAAAACTCCACCGCTTTATCGTTACTCCATCCTGCAGCTTCGGGAAATTCAAGATCGCCTTGCTGAACAGTTCCAACCTGCGTTGGACCAAAACCTCCATGTGCCCACGGACCCATTAAAAGTCTGTGTTGCTCTGCTACTCCCGCTGGTGAATTTTGTTGAATTGCATCGAAATATTTTATCATTTCTTCGGTAGTATGATCATACCAACCACCAATCATAAGCATTGGAATTTGGATTTCTTCAGGATAATAATTCATATTCTGGATATACTGCCAAGTTCCGTTAAAATGTGGATTCGCCAATAATGTTGTTGACATTCCATATCCTAAAGCATCTAGTTGCTCAACATATTCGGTACGATAAGCTCCATTTGGATAATATGACTGATACAGAAACTCTGGACTTGCAACCAAAGGACAAGCACAAATATGTGCAGGATGATGCTCTCTTGCAGTTTCAAATTGAATTTTACCAAGTGCCGATGCTCCCCATGTACCAACAGTACCATCAGACCAAGATTGAGCAACAATCCAGTCAATTACATCATAGCCATCTTCACCTCGATTCATACCTGCAACAGCGGCTGCGGCACTTCCGTAAAATCCACGCCAATCTACAATTACGAAATTGTAGGGACTATCATCAATATTTAAACCTACATTAAGGGGTAAAAAATACCTGTAATAAAATTTATTGTAAGGTGTTTGAATAAGAATTGTTGGTCGTTCAGCATCTACTGCAGGAACATAGACATCGGCAGCCAAAAACTTTGCATCTCGCATTTCAATAGATACAACTTCTGGTGTAAGTGGTTGCGAAAACAAACTCAGCGAACAAATAAATAATATGCACGTACAAACAATTTTCATGTTACTAGGTTTTAATAATTAGTACGCAATTTAGTAAAATTTTAAATACTCAAATGAAAAATGTTTTAATTACTGGAGGAACAGGATTAGTGGGTATGGCGCTGTCGGCTAAGCTAATGGAGAGAGGTTACAAAGTATCCATACTCTCACGAAAAGTTTGGAAAAATCCTAGTTATGAGTATTTTAATTGGGACATTTCAAAAAGAACTATTGATATCAAAGGGCTCCAGAATCAAGATTATATTGTACATCTAGCTGGGGAAAACCTTGGAGCAGCCAGATGGTCCCCTGCTCAAAAACAAAAAATATTTGATTCTAGAGTTAAAAGTTCTGAATTATTATTTGAGAAAATTGCCAAAAATAACATTTCCATTAAAGCCTTCATTTCTGCGTCTGCAGTTGGGATTTATCCAGCTTTCAGTGATGGCGGTCCAGATTATGACGAAACTTCCGAACCCGGAAATGGATTCGTTCAGCATATCTGTCAGGAATGGGAAAAAGCAGCCGACAATTTTATACAGGCAGGAATAAGAACAGTGAAAGTTCGTACTGGTCTCGTTCAAGACAAAAAAGATCCTGCATTAAAAAAGATTTTACAACTAGCAAAATTTGGCATTCTTCCAGTTTTTGGAAAAGGAAAGCAGTATTTCCCATGGATTCACATCAACGACCTCGTAAACGTATATGTGGCCGCAATCGAAAACGAAAAAATGGAAGGTCCAGTTAACGCAGTTGCTCCTGACTTGGTAACAAACCTTGAATATACAAAAGTCATTAAATCTGTTCGTAGCAAAGGACTAATTTTTAAAATCCCAGCTTTTGTTTTTAAAATTATGTTTGGCGAAATGTCAGAAATTATTCTTAGAGGAACAAAGATTAAAAGCAAGCTGCATAATTATGGATTTGTGTTCGAGTTCCCCAAATTGGATGGGGCGATGAGGGATTTGTTGGGATAAGTTAATAAAACTTATATCCCAACCTACACCTTCTTTTAACACACTTTATATAAAAATATTTGTAATTGTTGAAATATAATTTATACTTATACTACCACAACAATTAACACTCAATTTAATCCATAGGAAAAGTGTCTTTTTCGTCAAACAATACCATAAAAAGGGTATTGTCAATCAATTAAAAAACTTTATTTTTACATTCTTATTTAATACCCTATCTAAGTTTAACAATTCTATGCATTAAAAAAAAATCGAATTACTGAAGACTTTTCTGTTCATAATTTTAAATTTAGGTTAGTTGTTGGGTTTTAAATTCAGATGATTTTAGGAATTTGAATTTTTAATTTTAAAAAATACTGTTTCCCCGTGTCAACCAAATGTATATTTATAAACAAACTCGAAATTTTTTAACCATGAAACCAAAACTACATTTTAAGCTGAGAAAAGTATCTGTTAGGATTCTTTTGTTTCTTGCACTTATCGCGTTTTGTTCAAAATCGTTTTCACAATGTTCGCCTGATGTAACACCTCCAGTTATTACTTGTCCGGCAAATCTTTTTATTAATGCCGACCCCGGTCTTTGTACTGCGTCTGGTGTTATTTTAGGCACTCCAATTACAACAGATAATTGTATAGGTGCAATAACCGTAACAAATAATTCCCCTGCGGTTTTCCCTGTGGGTGCTAATTATCCAGTAATATGGACAGCAACTGATGCCGCCTTTAATAGTAGCACTTGCGAACAATCAATAACTGTTAGCGAAAATGTACTTCCTGTAATCACATGTCCTTTAAGTCAAACACAAACAGCTGATCTTGGCATGTGTGCAGCCGCGATTACAGTTCCTCTGTTTAATGGAGGTTGCGATAACCAACATAACTTTGCAGGCCATTACCAACCTGCTTTGTGGACTGTGATACACATTAACGGAGATGCCGGGTCTGTAAATACTGGAGGAGCTCCTGGTTCAATTTCAATGCAAGGTAGTAATAATCTCTCTAGCAATTTTTCTGAGATACGTTATCAAAATCTCATTCCTTGCAATGGCACCTTAAGTTTCGATTGGTCATATACAACTACTGACGCTGGCACTGCATGGGATCCAATGGGATATTATCTTAATGGCATTTACACACAACTTTCAATCAATGGCGGACCCATTTCTCAAAGTGGTACATTAAGCATTCCTGTTTCAAATGGTGATGTTTTTAGTTTCTGTGTCAAAACTGTTGATAATTATGGGGGAGCATCTTCAGCAGTCTTTTCGAATTTCTCTGCACCTGTACCTGGAGGTACTGCTGCAGACAATTGTGGCATTGCCAGTATTTTAAATAATTACAACAATACAAATGATGCAAGTGGTATTTACCCTGTAGGCAC
>CAZOHR010000412.1:0-3288 GCA_964579045.1 uncultured Bacteroidales bacterium
ACTCCCATCGTAAAATTCCAACAAATGATGCAGGAATTGCCTTGGGACAACTGGTTATCGCAGCGAAGAGAAATAGTAATCGGTAGTCAGTGGTTGGTGGTTGGTAAAAGAAGATGACAAATTACATCCGCCGCCGCGGAACAAAAAACAATAGAAAAGTTCAACAGTTCGTCAGTTCAACAGTTGAACAGTTGAACTGTAGAACTGAAAAACAAAAAAAAAGCCGAAGCTAAAGCCCTAGCTAATCCCCCTTAGCCTTAGCCTTAGCCTCAGCCTAAAATAATAATAACAATAAATAAAAAAATATGTGCCTAAGTATCCCCGCAAAAGTAATAAGTATCGAAGGACAAACTGCTATTGTATCAGTTGGTGGTGCCGAGTATGAAGCTAATCTCGAAATGGTCGAAGATGTAAAAGTTGGAGATTATATTTTATTACATACAGGTTTAGCAATTGAAAAACTGAGCGAAGAAGATGCACTCGAATCGCTTAAAGTTTTCGAAGAGTTTGCAGATTTAAATAACGAGCTCGACGAAGAAGAAAAAGAGACTGGAAAGAGAATTGTATAAATTAACTATGGTCAATATAAAACTCATAGATGACTCCGCGACCTCTGCTACCGCACGATTGTATCATGTGGTAGGTATGTCAAGTTACACGATACAATCGAATGGCAGCGTGAGCATCGAATTCGATGCCTTTAAAAATGAATCATTACTAAAAATATTCCTTAACAACAGTATGCAAAATATTAAAAATAATTAAAAAAAGATTTAATGCATGACAAAAGGGAATAAGATAGCTGTTAATAACATAGAGATTACAGTAATAACTCAAAACAAAACCGATTTAATCTGTCTTACGGATATGACCTCTGGATTTAAAGAAGGAAGCGGGTTAATCGGTAAATGGATTACAAACAAGAATACCATTGAGTATTTAGGAATATGGGAAAAAATTAACAATTCTATTTTTAATTACCCCGAATTCGGGGTAATTGAAAATGAATCAGGTGTCAACAGATTTATTATGTCTGTAGGACAGTGGATTTCCAGAACAAACGCTATTGGACTTATTGTAAAACCTGGTAGATTTGGGGGCACTTATGCACACAAAGATATTGCTTTCCATTTTGCTATGTGGCTTAGTCCAGAATTCCAGATTTATCTTGTAAAAGAATTTCAGAGGTTAAAAGACGATGAAAATGATCGCTTAAAATTAGATTGGAATTTGCAGAGAACATTAGCAAAAGTTAATTATCATATCCATACAGATGCTATTAAAGAAAATCTTATTCCATCTGAATTAACGAAAACTCAAATCACAAATATTTATACAAGCGAAGCAGATATTCTAAATATGGCATTGTTTGGTATTACCGCATTACAGTGGCGTCAAGACAATTCTGATAAACAGGGAAACATGCGCGATTATGCAAGCATTGAGCAATTAGTTGTTTTGTCGAACCTCGAAAGTATAAATTCAGTGCTTATCAGTCAGGGTTTGCCCCAAAAAGAAAGGTTGCAACAACTAAACAAAACTGCAATTACTCAAATGAAATCCTTACTAAAACACGACTTAAAAAGATTAATATGAAATATATAGACGAATATCGCGACAAAGAACTTGTCATGAAAATAGTAAAAGAGATAAAAAAAATCTCAACAAAGAAAGTCTCTTTCATGGAGGTTTGCGGCGGTCATACTATGGCAATTCAGAAATTTGGAATTCCAAGCCTATTACCACCAACAATCGAATTATTATCAGGTCCAGGTTGTCCTGTATGTGTTTCATCTAGGGAATATATCGACAAAGCTATAGCCTATTCAAGACTCGATGATGTTATTATAGCTACTTTCGGAGATCTTATTAGGGTTCCAGGTTCAACTTCAAGTTTGGATAAGGAAAAAGCAAACGGGGCAAACGTAAAAATTGTTTATTCAATTCTTGATGCACTAAAGATTGCAAAAGAAAACCCTGCTAAAAAGGTGGTTTTCCTGGGTATTGGCTTTGAAACGACAGCTCCAGGTTCTGCATTAGGAATTTTAAAAGCGTATGAACAAAATATCAGCAATTTTTATCTCTTCAGCTCTCACAAAATTATGCCACCTGCAATGGCAGCACTAATTGACGAAGGTGTGAAAATTGACGGATATATTGCTCCTGGTCACGTAAGTGCAATAACTGGCACCGCAATCTACAAAGATGTACCCGAAAAGTTTGGATTAGCTTGTGTAATTGCTGGGTTTGAACCAACAGATTTACTTCATTCAATATATATGCTGGTAAAACAGGTTGAAGAAAATAATCCAAAGGTCGAAATTCAATACACCAGAGTTGTAAAACCTGAAGGAAATCTGATTGCTCAAAAAAGTATGAACGAAGTATTTGAGCTAGGTCCAGACTGGTGGCGCGGATTAGGAGTCCTGGAAAATAGTGGTTTGAAAATTCGTGAAAAATATCGTGCACACGATGCTGAAGCTAATATTCCAGTCGAAGTCGAGCCAACAAGAGAAGACAAAGGATGCATTTGCGGTGAAATCTTAAAAGGTTTGAAAAAGCCAAAAGACTGCAAACTATTTGCAAAGGTATGTACCCCTAGTGATCCAGTTGGCGCTTGTATGGTTTCGCATGAAGGTTCATGTGCAGCTTTTTATAGGTATAATAGAGATTGAGGAAGTTCGAAGTTCGAAGTTCAGAGTTCGGAGTTCGGAGTTCGAAGTTCGAAGTTCGAAGTTCGAAGTTCGAAGTTCGAAGTTCGGAGTTCGGAGTTCAGAGTTCGGAGTTCGACAATCTCAGTCACCTGAGTATCCGTTGACTGAGCGGAGTCGAAGGCAACATTTAATAAAAGAAACAATATGAAAAACGAAAAAATCCTACTTGGACACGGAAGCGGCGGAAAGCTGTCACACGAACTTATAGACTCATTATTTGTGAAACACTTCTCTAACGATATTTTGGATAACCAAACAGACGCATCTGTTTTAGATCTTAAGGGTAGTTTGGTATCTTTTACAACTGATTCATTTGTTGTGGATCCGGTCTTTTTCCCGGGTGGCAACATCGGAAAACTGGCTGTGTGTGGAACAGTAAACGACCTCGCAGTTTCAGGCGCAAAACCAATGTACCTAAGCTCAGCATTTATTATTGAGGAAGGTTTTTCAATCGAAGAACTAACAAAAATTGTTGAAAGCATGGCTGCCGAAGCAAAAAAAGCTGGTGTGAAAATAGTTACTGGTGATACAAAAGTCGTGGATAAAGGTAAATGCGACAAAGTTTTTATCAATA
>CAZOHR010000413.1:0-3286 GCA_964579045.1 uncultured Bacteroidales bacterium
TTAACAGACTCGTTAACGAAAAACTGCAAAGCAATTTCTTCTTTTAACGAGGATCTTTACAACCCTCGTTTACGGGGCTCGACGAATGACAAATCCGACCAAGCGGCGGATTTTATTCTTCGGGATGTTAAACCCACCGACTACCGACTACATCCGCTGCGGCGGAACAAGATTTAATATAATATCTAAATAATTACAAATTAATTTCTATTTCTTTGCGTTTACTTTAATAGTTTGTGAAGTTAGAATCCCCCCAGTTAAACCACTAATTAGAAAATCGCCGAATTTTAGTTTGGTAACAACTTCACAGTTTCCGTCAGGAGGTGTAGCAACACTTGTTCTACCTACAGGTATAATTCCCCAAAAAAGCCAAAGTTGTTTGCCTTTAGCATAAGTGTATTCCTCGCCTGTTTGCTGCTTGTATTCTCCAACACTAGTTTTGGTCATCATGCAACTGTTTAGTGACAATGTAACACTCGCTATGATTATCATAGCCAGAACAGAACTTGTAAATTTTTTCATAGATATTCTTTTTAAGGTTGTGGTAAAAGTACGAAAAATAACTAGAACATTTAGTAAAATGGGGATCTTTTTTAAATTGAATGAAAGAGGAAAAGCCACAGGCTGCGTTTTTGTTAGAAAGGAATCTATTTATAAATTTTGTAAAAGAACTGAAAGCTTTATTGCTTTAAGTCCGCCTCACTTTCCAAATAACCATACAAATTCTCTACTGCATAAAGCGGAATATTTAACAACCAGTCTTCATCGCGAAAATCGGACATAGAGAACCGTATGCACTTTTCTGGCTCAAATTTATCTTTGAAAACTCTTAGACTTTTTGCTTTTAGGTTCTCTTCTGCTTTTACCTCTATCGGATATACCTTATTGTTATGTTGAATTACAAAATCAATTTCTGCTCTTGCATTATCTGCCGACCAATAATAAAAATCCTTAGTATCGGAATTTAGCACTGCCAATTGTTGTAAAACAAACTGTTCTGTTAGTGATCCTTTAAATTCGGTAAAAACAGAGCTCTTTCCAGTAAATATTGAAGGTTCTAATTCTCCAATTGTTGAAAGTAATCCAACATCGACAATAAACAGTTTAAAGAATTCTCTGTTCGCATAGGCCTTGAGTGGTAATGAAGGCTTACTAAGATTACTTACAGTGTAGATTAAGCCGCAATCCTTCAACCATGCAAGTGCAATTTCGTAATCCTTTGCACGAGCACCACTTTTTAGCTGTCCATAGATGAATTTTTTATTCTCTTTTGACAATTGGCTAAGAGTTGAATTCCATATTAATCTAATTCGTGGGACAATATCTTCTGGAGCATGTTTCGAAAAGTCAAGCTCGTAGGCTGTTAAGATGTGATTATGAACATCTCTTACAGTTGTGAAAGAATTAGTTTCAGCAAAATTTAAAACTGCTTCGGGCATTCCTCCAACATAGTAATACTGCTTCAATCTATCAATAAATTTAGTTTTAAATGTCTGAATCATAATCACATCGCGACTATTTAGAATCTCAACCAAAGCCTTATCACCCATTGCTAGTAAGAACTCGGAATAACTCATAGGATGTAAAGTCGTAAAATTTACTTTTCCAACAGGGAAAGACAATCCAGCATGCATCGCCATGCCCAATAATGAGCCAGCAGAAATAATATGGTAATCGGGAGCATCCTCACAAAAGTATTTGAGCGAAGTTAGTGCTTCGGGAATTTGCTGAATCTCGTCAAATATTATTAAGCTTGTATGTTTCTCTGCCTTTTTTCCTGTTTCGGCAGATAAGGCCAATAAAATTCTCTCAGTATCGTAACCACTTTCGAAAATCTTTGCAAGGTGAGGCGACTGTTCGAAATTAAGATAAATTGTATCGGTGTAATACTGTCGTCCAAACTCCTTCATTAACCAAGTTTTACCGGTTTGACGAGCTCCCTGAATTATAAGAGGTTTTCTTTTCGAAGAATTTTTCCATTTAACAAGGGCTTCTATTTTGTTTCGTATCATAGCTTTTTTATGCAAATTTACATCATATTTTCTTCAAAAACAAATTAAAATACACTTTTACGTACGTATTAATGTAATTCGCAACATATTTACGTACGTATTAGTGTGAGATATAACACCTTTACGTACGTAAATTTGTGTTGGGGGCAATAATTTGTAGTTATTTAGCTGGTATATATTAATAAATCATGCCTTCCCAAACTCCACCAATCTCTCCGCAAACACCTTCCAGCTTAATTTTAAATGCCGATTTGTAACAAAGTGTATCAAATAAACTAATTCTTAACACATCTGACAGAAAAACCTTTCTCCTTAACGAGACTGAACCTGTTTACATTACAGCCAATATTTCCTATTTGTCTATACCAAGCTTTAATCGAATCGCTCTCTGTAGAAGTCCACCAGTAGCCGTCACTTGTAATTAGATTGAACGATCCGAAACTACGGTCGCCTCCTGGGAGAGCGTTAAACCCTGTTTCGTTGGTTGCACATTTGTTTGGACTAGCCCAATGACTGGTACCGGCTTCTTTTAATTTACCTCCTGCCAACATTTGTCCTCCTAAAAATACTATTAATTCTGTCCACTCAGCATCGCTAGGCAAATGCCAGCCTGTTGGACAAACTTTTTGAGCAGTTTCCCAATTGTACAAATAACCGTATGTTTTTACAAAAATGCTATCATTGCCAAATGCCCAACATCCGCTATTGGCTTTATATGCAAGGTTTTCGGCCATCCACTCCTGCGTACCGATTTTTACAGTTTTGTAAACTTTTCCATCAATGTCCTCAACAGTCTGTGCTTTTAACCCGATTGTTAAAACTAATAAAAGAATAACTGTGCAGAATTCTAATCGTTTGAATCGCATTTTGACAACCTTTTTAATTGTTACTTTTCCTTTTTAATTTATTTATTCTTGTTTCTGATACATTCAACTGTTTACTCTTAATTCAATTAAAGTACAATCATCAAAAACGCTTAAAACCACATACAATACTACTAACTTTATCAATATAATATGTTTTTATTGTAAATTATTTTATAAAATATTGTTTTGAAATTATCAACCAGAGAATTAAAATGTATTTTAAGCTAAATCCCCTTCCCCATCTCCACCAACCTCTCCGCAAAAACCTTCCAGCTTAATTCTTGTTTTAGCTGTTTGATATTGCCAATAAACGTATCTGTTGAATAATTGTTAAAGTAGTTTTGGATTGTGGTTTTTATTGTTTCCACATCGGGAGTTGGTGCGACTAGGCCGGTCTTTTCGTGGTGG
>CAZOHR010000414.1:0-3240 GCA_964579045.1 uncultured Bacteroidales bacterium
CACCATTGACCTAAATTTGAAGATTTTAAATGGGCTTCCATTTCTGCCAATTCTTGAGTGGCTATAAAATGCTGGTCCAGGTGAACTTAATTTCACACCAATTATCAGAGCAATATACACTGGAAGCAAAACTATAATTGCAAGACTACTCAATGTTATGTCGAGAAATCTTTTTCCATGTTGTTGCCATACTGGCATGATATTATGATTGATTTCAATTAGTGGCATTCCAAAGATGGACGACATCCTTACTTTACCTATCAATATATCGTACATATCAGGAATTACCTTAATCAGTACTTTTGTGCCCTGCAATTTATTGATAATATTTTTAATCTTGCAATGCTCCCGTGATTCTATGGCAATCACAATTTCTTCAATCTTATAATTGGCAATAATTTCCTTAATATTTGAGATATCTCCTAGATTTGGTAATCGCTTATCAAGAAGGTAACCATCCTGATTGTCAACATAAACAAATCCAACAAATTTAAGACCAGTAGATATTTTTTGTGATTCGACTTCCTCAAGAAGTTTTAATGCTTTTTTATTACACCCTATAATTAGTGTATTGAACAAAAGTTTACGGCTATGTACCAATCTATTTGTTCGTGTTGTAATTATCAATCTTGGAATATAGGTAAGAGAAAATTGCAAAAGAAACAAAATAAGAAACAGCATATAATACTGCTTGTATGTCCCCACCCAATCATCGAGAATAAAAATAAAAAAGATTATAGTTACACCGATAAGAGTAGTTAATAATGTTTGTCCCAGTTCTTGTAGTCTTGATTTGCGATATGGTGTTTTGTAATATCCACCCAATAAATGGAGGAAGATCCAAAACAAAGGTAAAATAATTAAAGCAAAATAGAAAGTATCGTCAAAAACCAATGGTATATCGTAACCTAACTTTATTGGCTCAATATATAGCTTTCTGAACGAATAGAAGAATGTCCATGCTATGGCTGCCGCAAAGTAGTCAAATAAAATATATTTCAGGTTTTGTCTTGATTGTTGCATTACTGAGTTGAGATATATACTAGTTTAACATTATCAATATAAATTTCTGTTTTCTCATCTTCGGCATTATCTGGTCTAATAGCGGTAAAGAACAGTCTAAATTGAGTTGCTGAAGTATTTAACACAAAATAATTAAGATCTATATATACAGTTTTCCAATCGTCTGTTGAATTGAACACATAAACATTTTTTCTTATTTCCGAAAGTACTGCACCATTGTACTCTAGTGCAAAAAGTCCAAAGCTAAAAGTTTGATTACATTTAAAACTGATTTCAAGGAAAGCAGATCCTTCCTGTTCTATTTCGAACAAACTGGTACTTCGACATTCAAAATTTGGTCTATCATCATCGAGAGCTACATACATTGATTTCCCTTCAAGCGCCTCTGTACCTTCAACAAGAGTAATAACTGTGTCACTTTCGGCACTTGGTTCAAACTCAATTCCGATATCCTCAAATTCTTCTACCAAATCAAAAGTGGCAGGACGATACTCGAACTCTGGTGTTATTGTTAAAACTTCACCTTGAGTGAGTTGAGAATCTAGATAATATCCATACATCAAAGGATAAATATCCCTATTTGAATCTGAACCAGAATTTTTTATCCCAGGCTCCAACTGTATTGATTGAACACCAAATTCAAGCACTGGCACTTTAAAGGGAACTTCAAAAACTCCAATGAGTTTATTATTAACATATAACCAGCAATCGCTAATATTATGGATTGATGAACCTTCGGATGGAGAGTTGATTTTTACTTTAACTGTATCAACTGCAATATATGAAGGCACCTGCTCTGGAGGATTAATCACCTCGCAGGAAGTAAATAGAATCAGAAAAACTAGACTTGATAATAGTAATATTTTGCTCACAATAAACACTTTCGTTAACATGTAAATTTATGAACGCAAATATATGGGTATTATTGCATTTGTGAAACAAATATTTTACATTGATGTTGAAAGCTTGATTTTGCCCTTTATAAGCTCTGCAATTTCGAAGGTTTTAATAACAGTTTCAATATCAACTTCGGGAGATTTATTATAAACTATTGATTTGGCAAATGAAGAAAATTCGTCAAAATAAAGATTATTTGGCTTAACAGGAATTGGGTCAACTATTAAGTCGCCAATATTTTCCTGAAAGAGTTTTATTTCACTGCACGAATTGCGCTTTTTTACTTGCCAAGCTTTGTTGCGACATAAATCAATGCTAGTATAATCTTTCTCACAGTAGAAGTTCACTTCATGAGAGTTTTCTGTAGCAATTCTACCAGCTGTTAATTGAGCAACACTTCCATTCATAAACTCCAGTCGAACATTAATAATGTCGGGGCCAGCATAGTTAATTGTAGTCGCATTTGCCTGGACATTCTTAACGTTGGAGCGAATAACACTTAGTACTATGTCAATATCATTTATAAGCATATCCATCAATACTGAACAACCTTCAGTATCGGTACTAAAGCGCCTGAAGTTATTGGATTGTATAAATTTAGGATTTACAACAAATGGTCGTGCCGATAGAAAAGTATTATTGAATCTATGATGAAAACCTGCTTGAACCTTAACATTTGCCTCCTCGATAATCCCTGAAAGTTTATTTACATCTTGTTTGTAGTATTCTGCACTCGGCTCAAAAAACACATGTTTGGAATTCTTAACAAGTAGCTCAACATTATCGAGACCAGAAAGTGGGGCCAACGCTATTATGGCGTCCACATCTTCCATGAGAGAACCAGCCTCTGTGTAATTACGAAACGCCCTTCCTGTATGCACTGGAAAATCTTTTCCAATTAATTGAGGACAATACAAACCAATAAGATTGAGTTCAGGTACATCTAGAATTTTTTCTAAAATATCCTGATCCATATCCAAGTGTCCATAAATACCGGTTCTTATCATTATCCGAATTTTGTGTAAAAATACCTTATTATCAAACTGCCGCTTTACTTCTAACAAAGTACTTTTCAACTTTGATTTGTTAAAACTGTGCATTCAAACTGTTTGGCCTTAACATTTTATCCAATACATGCAGAGTCTAAAAAATCTACTTAAAATATATTTTTATAAAAACTGAAATATATTTTGCATATTTACAATCTTGTTATACCTTTGCAGCCCGAAACAAAAAGGTCTAGTAGCTCAGCTGGATAGAGCAACGGCCTTCTAAGCCGTAGGTCACAGGTTCGAATCCTGTCTAGATCACAAAAGCCTC
>CAZOHR010000415.1:0-3232 GCA_964579045.1 uncultured Bacteroidales bacterium
AATATTCCAATGGTGTTTTTGATGTTTGCCTTTAATATTCCAATGGTGTTTTTGAAGTTTGCCTTTAATATTCCAATGGTGTTTTTAATGTTTGCCTTTAATTTTCCAAGGGTGTTTGCAGATTCGGGGTTTAATATTTGTGAAAAATTGCGAGATTTTAAGATTTTGAATGTTGCGTTTTAATGAAACAGAATTCCCTCTGGGATATTAATCACAAAATTTGGCAACATTTTTATGGTAGGACCTAAAACTAAAATGCTTAGCAGCAGGCTAAAATTAGTAACCCACTACTAAGCAATATAATAGTATTAAAAATCCTTGGCAAATATATCTTTTACCTTTATTCAGCGAAAAACCTATAAACGCTTTCTTTATTCATTTCTGTTACTGTCATATGGAATTCGCCATTTTTGTAAACGAAGTAATTGTAGGTTTTTCCAATTATGCTTTGACCAGGAAAATCTTTAACTACTTTGGAAGGACATTTCCATAAAACATAATCATCTTTAGAGTAAACTTTTTCCATATTTACTACTGATGTTGCAGCATAAGGGAAATTAATTCCTGTTGTAACTACCTTTGAGTTTGTGCTGCCAATGGCTGTATCCTTTGGTAAGTCGCTTGTTGCTGCTGTTAATAATCCTGCCATTACCACAAAAATTGCTAATATCGATAACTTTTTCATAACTTTAAGTTTTAAATTTAACTATTAAACAACCCCAGTACGATTAAGGTTTAGCAAAAAGAGTTAATGGAACGTTAAAGATTGTTAATGAAATTTAAATATAGCTTTTTCCTTGTATCAATTCCAATTTTCACTAATTTAGCATCTTAATAATCCTTAAAATTGATGTTAATGAAATTTAAATACATTACTTTTTCTCTTTTAATCATCTTATTTATCAGTTGTAACAATAAAAAAGACGAGCCTGAGATAGTTACACCTCCAGAACCAGAGACTCCTGTAATTGAATATGTTGTAACAAATTCTTTCTCTCACGATACCGCTTCGTTTACAGAAGGCCTTCTAATTCATAAAGGTATTTTTTGGGAAAGCACTGGTGCTGCTCAATATTTACCACAAACAAGATCATTGTTTGGTATTCTTGACACATTAACTGGTAAAATCTCAACTAAAATAGAACTCGACAAATCAATTTATTTTGGGGAGGGAATATCTATCCTTGGGGATAAAATCTATCAGCTTACTTACACTAGCAAAATAGGCTTTGTTTACGACCTTAATACCTTTGAAAAGCTTAAAGAATTTAGATTGCCTGGCGAAGAGGGTTGGGGTATGACAACTGATGGAAAGAATCTTATTATGAGTGATGGAACAAATCTCCTCACATATCTAGATACCAACTCTTTACTAGGTGTAAAAATCATATCTGTTTCCGAAAATGGATATGCTGTGGACAAGTTAAATGAACTTGAATTTATTGATGGTTATATATATGCGAATATTTGGCCAACAAGTTCAGTCGTGAAAATAGATACTTCAACTGGAAAAGTAGTTGGTCGTCTTAACTTAAGCGTTCTTGCCGACGATGCTAGAGCAAAATACTCAGGAGCACTAGAGATGAACGGTATTGCATACGATTCTGTTACCCAGAAAGTCTATGTAACCGGTAAAATGTGGCCCGAAGTCTATGAAATTAAGTTTGATTTTTAACAATCCTTAGAATCTGTATTTTATTCAATTTACTTACTCTTCGAAGTAAACTCTTTTAACTCTTTGGCTGATTCCAGTAATAACTTCGTATGGGATAGTTCCAAGAACATTCGACATTTCATTTATCGAATTTTGCGCACCGAAAATAATCACTTCATCACCTTCGTTCGCCTCAATACCAGTAATGTCAATCATACACATATCCATGCAAATATCACCAACAACTGGAGCACTTTGTCCATTAATCATAAAACTCCAACTGCCATTACCTAATCGTCGGTGGAGTCCATCTGCATACCCAACTGGAATAGTTGCTACGAGTGAATCCTTAATAATTTTGCCAGATCTGTTATAACTAATGGTATCGCCTTTATTTACTTTGTGAATCTGTGAGATAACCGACTTAAATTGAGAAACTGGAACTAATTTATTGCACAAATCGGGGATTAGTCCATAAAGTCCGATTCCAAGACGTACCATTTCAAATTGATATTGAGGAAAGCGCAATATGCCAGCCGAATTCAGAATATGCCTATCTGGTTTTGAATCTGTAAGTTTTAATATCTTATCATACATTTCCTCAAACCTGCGAATCTGCTCGTGCGTAAAGTCATCGAATGTAGCTGAGTCACTTCCCGAGAGATGTGAAAATATGCTTGCAATTCTAATTTTTCCAGATTCTTCTATGGTTTTGCATAATTTATCAATATCCTCCGATACTAGTCCCAATCTGTGCATTCCGGTGTCAAGCTTTACATGTATTGGAAAGTCGATAATATTGGTATCACGAAGTTCCTTAGCAAGTTCCTTAAGCAAGCTAATCGAGTATATTTCTGGTTCAAGTCTGTATTCAATCATTGTTCTCAGCGACTGAACATTAGGATTCATTACCATTACAGGTGTTTCAATCCCAAATTGGCGCAATTCTGTACCTTCATCGGCAAAAGCAACAGCTAAATAATCAATGCGATTATGCTGTAAAAATGCTGCAATCTCACGATAGCCACTGCCATACGAAAAAGCTTTAACCATCACCATCAGTTTAGTTGGAGGAGCTAAGATAGATTTAAAATGAAGTAAGTTTTGCCTCATTAGATTCAAATCTGTTTCCACCACAGACAGATGATTCTTATGTTGTAATCTTTTCGAAATCTTTTCAAATTTAAAATCACGAGCTCCCTTTAAAAGGACTGCTTTATCATAGAATGCCGACATCGCAGATTTCTCAAGAAACGAATCAGTATCTCCGTAAAACTGAGAGCCTGCAGGGAAAATAGACCTATTGCGCCCTAGAACTTCACCAATACCGATAAAATTGTTAATCTTTTTATCTTTTAAAATCTTCGCTACTGTTTTACAAAGTTCAGTTTCCTGCTCATTACTTTGATGAATATCAGACATGATAAGCATCGATTCCTTGTTTCCTTTTTTACGATTTAAGTAATCAAGAGCAATCTCGAGAGAATTTATGTCTGAATTATATGAGTCGTTGATAATAATACTGTTATGAACACCATCAATAGTTTCCAAACGCATTTTTACACCTGGCAAACTGGC